>NZ_JBSGCE010000009.1:182449-240129 GCF_053601695.1 Nonomuraea sp. NPDC004702 | reverse complement strand
CGCCCTGAGCACAACTCGGCACGCAACGCACGTCACACGTATTCCCCATCGGGTCAGCCGGGTTACCGATCGCCGGTGCGCACGGGGGTCCCGCGACGGGACAATGCGCGGCACACGGGAGAGGCCACCGGTTTTCCATCGTGCCCCACCAGCCGCACGCCCGCGTTTTGCCGGTCATCCGCGTCCCGGCCCACCGAGAAGCCCGAAGAGAGGCTCGAACAAGCACCGACAAGCCTTGAGAACCCCGCACAAGGCGTAAGAAGACGGAAGTACCCGGTACCGGAACAGGGCTTGCGACGGCGCTTCCCGAAGCACCGGCTGCCCGATTGTGCGGCGGAGCGTCACCGCTTTGCGCGTACGCCGCAGGAGCCGGGAAGGGGAACATTGCGGCGGGTGACGGCATTGGCCCGTTCCGACCGCGGGTGACGAACACGACGACGAACACGGCGGCCATCACGCGGCGAGCCCGGCGGCGCCCGGGAATTGACACGGACGCCGGCCGCAAAGCCCGGCACGTTCCACTCCCCGCGCGGGCGCCTTGTCCGGCGACACGAGCGAGCAATACGCCCACATTTGGGCGAATTAGAAGATCAACAAGTGGTCCGGGGATTCACGAACTCCCCACAAAAACGATCATGCGCTTATGGCGCTCGCCGGGGTCCTAGGCGAACGGCATAAGCGCATGGTCAGGAGATGGCTCTCTCGACGAGGCTCAGTGAGCCGCTTCGTACTTCTCCACGACGGTGGAGGCGATCCTGCCGCGCTCGCTGACCGGCAGGCCGTGAGCCTTGGCCCACTGCCGGATCTCCGAGCTCTTCTCGCGGCTCATCGCACGGTTGCCGCCGCGACCACGGCGACGGGCGGACACGGCTCCTGCCCTGCGGGCGTGCTGCACGAAAGGCGTGAGTGCGTCCCTCAGCTTCTTGGCGTTAACGTCGCTGAGGTCAATCTCATAGGAGGAGCCGTCAATAGCGAAGCTGACCGTCTCATTGGCCTCGCCCCCATCGAGGTCATCGATGAGAATCTCCTGGATCTGCTTGGCCATCTACGCAATCCTTTCCCGGAGCATTGTTTCATTCGCTCGCCCAAACATATACCCGGAAAGGCGCGGAGACAATTCAGCGCTACGGGGATTCGGCTGACTGGCAGATCAGTTCTGGTTCTCGGCCTGATCCTGGCGGTTTGCCCGTCGCCCGGCGCCCTCCGATCGCAGCAACTTCACCGCGCCAAAGATGAAGGCGCCGCCGACCACGACCGGGGGGATGAGCGCTGACAATACGTCTGTTACGGCTTCCATTCGTCCTCGCCTCCAGGGCTAGCAGGGTTTCGGGGGCGCTAAATACGCATCCCGGCGCGACCTGCGGGACCTGCGGGAGCACGCCGGACGCTCATGACGCCTAGGTGACAACTCACCCGGAACCGACCATAGCCACACACAGTCGCCCTCAGGGAGCAGGGGCACCGACATCCGGCAACCCGGACGTCCCATAGCCTAATGCCAGTCTCTCCAGGCTCCTTACCGGATCAAGGGAAAATTTTGCGAAAAGGCATCTTCCCAGGTGTGGACGCCTCAACGAAGATCTTTTACCACCCGCGTTCCGGCCAGCCTGTCATGCGGCCCGCGCTCCAACGGCTTGTCGATCAGGATGAGCAGCCCGACGCCGAACAGCAGCATTCCGGCCAGCAGATTGACCACCGGAATGCCCATCAGCATGACAGGCCCGGGATAGACCAGGGCCCGTTTCAGCAGGGCGCCACGCGGAAGGTCGTCCGGCGCCAGGCGAATCTTCATGATCGCCTGGCCGAACGTGCGCCGGCGCAGGCAATGGGCCCGCCAGTCATAGGCCGTATAACACAGGCCGGCCAGGAACCAGGCCAAGAGCCCGGGGAGCCGTCCGCCGAACGCCTCGACCATCCCGACAGTCCGGAAGGCGCCCCACAGCGCGATGAACAGAATGTAATAGAAGACCCCGAAGACCAGGGCCTCAATGAAGCGGGCGGCGAGGCGTTCCCACCATTCCGCGGGCACGGCGCCCGGCCACGACGGTGTCCCGGCCATATCCCACCTCACGCGGTCGGCGGTCGTACCCCCCATATTGGTACGCCCCGCACACACAAAACAGAGGCCGGCGGGAAGCCGGCCCCTGTTTTACGCTGACGCGGGATTACTTGATCTTCACGACCACCGTGCCCGCGAACTTGTCCGCGAACGTCTGCTGCAGCGGCTTGTCCCACAGCTGCGAGGCGCCGTTGACCGCGACGCACGCCCAGGCGAGCAGCGGGCCGAGGAACGGGATCCAGCTCAGGATGTAGCCGCCCCAGGTGACGCCGGCGCGCTTGATCGCCAGGTCGGACGCGAGCCCGCCCGGAGGCAGGGCCTGGCCCACCGGCACGACCTTGATCCCCATGACCATCTTGCCGACCGTCTGGCCGTTCATCTTCGTCAGGAAGAACTCGTAGCACACCCAGACGGCGGTCGTCACGATCGCCGACAGGAGGATGATGACGAAGGGGGACAAGAGGCCGGAAGTCAGGCCGGTCGCCGAGTCGTAACCGACCGCGAGCAGGCCCAGGATGAGGCTGACCACGAAGTTCACGACGCCGAGGATGACGCCGTCGACGATCCTCGCGACCAGACGCTGCCACCACTCCGCCAGGGGGGCCGGAGCGCCCGGAGGCTGCACGCCGACGGGCTGACCGTAGGGCTGGCCGTAGCCGGGCTGGCCGTAGGGCTGCGACTGCTGCTGCTGGCCGTATGCCTGGCCGTACTGCTGCTGGTCGCCGTACTGCTGGCCGTAACCCTGTTGCTGGTCGCCGTACTGCTGCTGGGCGTAGCCGCCCTGCTGGCCGTACTGGGCGTCCTGGCCGTAGCCCTGCTGCTGACCGTAGTCGGACTGCGGCTGCTGGCCGTAGCCCTGCTGGCCGTACTGGGCCTCCTGGCCGTAACCCTGCTGACCGGAGGCGGCCTGCTGGCCGTAGCCGGGCTGGGCGTACTGCTGGCCCGAGGACTGCGGCTGCTGACCGTAACCCTGCTGGCCCGAGGCGGCCTGCTGGCCGTACTGGGCGTCCTGACCGTAGCCCTGCTGCTGGCCGTAGTCGGGTAGCGACTGCGGCTGCTGGCCGTACTGCTGCTGGCCGTAACCCTGCTGACCCGATGCGGCCTGCTGGCCGTACTGGGCCTCCTGGCCGTAGCCCTGCTGACCCGAAGCGGCCTGCTGGCCGTAGCCGGGCTGGGCGTACTGCTGGCCGGAGGCGGGCTGCTGGCCGTAACCCTGCTGGCCGTACTGGGCTTCCTGGCCGTAGCCGGGCTGCGTGTACTGCTGGCCGGAGGACTGCGGCTGCTGGCCGTAGCCCTGCTGACCCGAGGCGGCCTGCTGGCCGTACTGGGCCTCCTGGCCGTAGCCGGGCTGCGTGTACTGCTGGCCCGAGGACTGCGGCTGCTGGCCGTAGCCCTGCTGCTGGCCGTAGCCCTGCTGACCCGGGGCGGCCTGCTGGCCGTACTGGGGCTGCTGGCCGTAGCCCTGCTGGTGGCCGTACTGCTGCTGTTGCTGGCCGTACTGCTGTTGCTGGCCATAGCCCTGTTGCTGCTGCTGACCGTATGGGGGCTGGCCGAAGGCATCGTCCGCCCGGTAGCCGACCACAGTCACGTCCGGGTCGGGCTCACCGGGCCGACGGCCGTGGTGCTGGCCGTACTCGGGGTTCTCGCCGGAATCGTCCTGTGGGTACGGCGGCTGTCCGGTGCTCACCGTGTCACCTCGCTTCGAGTGCGCATGTGGCACGTGTCAGGACACATGCCTGTGCTGCCCAACGTATCGACATAGGTATCAACAATCACCTTTCCAAGTGGTCAAGGTCCGCGTCACCCGATGTCAGATGCAGCAGCATGCGGGTGTTGCCAAGGGTGTTCGGTTTGACGTGTTCCAGATCAAGGAACTCCGCCACACCCTCGTCGTACGAGGCCAGCAACTCGGCGTAGACCTCGGGTGAGACCGGTGTGCCCTGGATGGGGCGGAAACCGTGCCTCGCGAAGAAGTCGACCTCAAAAGTCAGACAGAATACACGCCGCAGTCCCAGATCCTTCGCCTGCCGGACGAGTGCCGAGACGATCCGCCGCCCCACGCCCAGCCCCCGGCACGCGGGATCGACGGCCACCGTACGGACCTCGGCGAGGTCCTCCCAGAGCACGTGGAGCGCGCCGCAGCCGACGACCTCCCCGCCCCGCTCGGCCACCCAGAACTCCTGGACGTCCTCGTACAGCGTGACCGTGGCCTTCTCCAGGAGCCGCGGCCCCGCGCCCGCGTAGGTGTCCACGAGACGCCTGATCGCACGCACGTCGGGCGTGCGCGCACGCCTGACCACGACCGCGGTCTCGGGGACTGCCACTTCGGCCACCTGCTCCATGGCTCTCCAGGGTACAGATCTCATTACGGCTCGGCCCTAAATCCCACGTCTCGGGCATCTCATCACATCCCGTGGTCAGGTGAACACGGGCCGACTTGGAGCTTTCCTCCAGACCTCAGCACCCCGAATGCTGGACAAAAGGTGCAGAAGCCCGCTTCCGTACGGCTACCCACGAGATCACCTTGTGACCCTTCAGTTGTGAAACCTCTACAGACTCGGCAGTTCCGGTTGAGCGTGAACCCGGAGTGCATTAGTGTCCAGCGACGATGTTCTCCGCGTAATGCGCGCGGAAAGACACGCCCAATTCCCGCAAGGGAAGCCGGGGAACCAACGGCGGCGAGCACCTGGCGCCACCACTTGGGGTGAATCCGACCATCTCGGTAGGGCTGCTCCGGCCCGAACCCGTCAGCTAACCCGGCCGGCGTCGATGAGAGGAGCTCGGTTGGTGAAGCGGACGTTCGACCGCTCGGGGACGTCCGGGGGCAGGCACGCCCGCCCCCAGGAGCAGGCCAGGCGCGCACACCGCCTCGGCGTCATCGGCGTCACCGTCGCCGCGATGCTGTTCGCCGTCCCCGTCGGCTCCGCCGCCGCCGACCCGAAGCCGTCGCTCTCCGAGCTCTCCGACCAGGTGGAGAAGCTGCACGAAGAGATCGAGACGCTGGCCGAGCAGTACAACGAGCAGCGCGAACGGCTGAAGGCCGCCCAGAAGGCCAACGACTCCGCCCAGAAGATCCTGGCCACCAGCGAGTCCGACCTGGCCGCCAAGCGCGCCAGGGCCTCACTGCTCGCCCAGAACGCCTACATCACCGGCGGCCTGGACAAGGCCCTGGCCTTCGCCCAGTCCGGCGACCCCGAGACCTTCCTCGACCGGGCCGCGACCACGTACGCGCTCGAACAGCAGCAGGGCGAGGAGGTCAACCAGCTCGCCAGGGCCATGGAGGCCGCCGAGCGGGCCAGGGCCGGCGCCAAGACCCGCATCGCCGAGGTCCAGAAGCTCGTCACCGATCTGGAGAGCAGGCGCTCGAAGATCACCAAGCTGGTCACCAAGGTCGAGAGCAACCTCTACCGGCGGGCCGTCGGCGAGGCGGGCCGTCCCGGCACCCGGGCCGTGCGCGTCAACCTGCCGGTCATCGGCGACGGCAAGGCCGCCCAGGCCGTCAAGTGGGCCCTCACCCAGCAGCTCAAGCCGTACGTGTGGGGCGCCGAAGGGCCGCGCTCCTACGACTGCTCCGGGCTGGTGATGGCCGCCTACCAGCGCGTGGGCATCTCGCTCCCCCACTACACCGGCGACCAGTGGACGGCCGGCAGGCAGGTCAGCCGCGACCAGCTGCGCCCCGGCGACCTGGTGTTCTTCTACAGCGACCTGCACCACGTCGGCATCTACATCGGCGGCGGCATGATGGTCCACGCTCCGCGGACGGGTGACGTCGTGCGGGTCGCCCCGATCGGCGGGCGGCCGTTCGCCGGCGGCGTGCGCATCGCGGACTGACCCGCGCGCCGGTTCGCCCAGCGCCACTTCGCCCAGCGCCGGTTCGCCCAGCGTCACTGGATGATGAGCGCCACCAGATGAGCGCCGCTAGATGAGCTGGCGGCGCGCCGCCCATGCCACGGCCTCGATCGCCGTGGCCACCCCGATGCGGTCGCAGATGCCCCTCAGCCTGCGCCGTACGGTCCGTCCGCTGATGTCCAGCCGCCTGCCGACCCGATCGACCGTCACTCCCCTGGCCAGCTCGGCCAGTAACGCCAAATCCGCGTGGCTCAGCTCAACGCCTTCTGTGAGCACATCCACCGGGAGCCCTCCCCCAAACAGCAGAACTCGGACCTTTCAGGCGAAGCAAAGCCGCTCGTCTCGGTGAAGGTAAACGCATCGCGGAAAGGTCGTCAAGCGCCACAATCGGCGCCCTTGACCAGTGCTATTGACATGATCACTTATATGTGACGTACTCCGCATATGTTGGCACGCCGTGGTCCGCTATGAACGGTCCAAACGATCAATTCGGCGGCCCGGTTCCACCTCCGATGAGCGCCACCGACGTGCTGGGTTTTGATCCCTCGGATCCGCAATTTGTGCGCGATCCGTACGTCCGATATCGCGAGCTGCGAGCCGCCGGGCCGATCTTCAGAACGCGCGGCGGGCTGCTCGTCGTGACCACGTACGAGTGGTGCGCGGCCGTGTTGCGCGACCCCGGGTTCGGTCACGGAACGTCCCCGTCCGCGCAGGAAGAGGCAGGTCAGCCCGGCAGGTCGTTCCTGCTCATGGACCCGCCCGATCACACCCGGTTGCGTGCTCTGGTCAGCCGCGCGTTCACGCCGCGCATGGTGGCCCGCCTCAGGCCGCGGATCGAGGCGATCACCGCCGACCTGATCGGGCGGCTGCCGGAGGAGGCGGAGCTGATTTCCGGCTTCGCGTACCCGCTGCCGGTGATGGTGATCAGCGAGATGCTCGGGGTGCCGCCGGAGGACCACGACCGCTTCCGCGGATGGAGCGAGGCCCTTGCCCGCGGACTTGACCCGATGCTGACAGACGCCCTCATGTCGGAAACGGAGCGTTCCAGGAACGAGTTCCGCGACTACTTCCGCCACCTGATCGCACGGCGACGCGAGCGTCCCGGCGAGGACCTCCTGAGCGCCCTCGCACACGTCGAGGAGCTCACCGAGGCCGAGTTGCTGGCGACCTGCGTGCTGCTGCTCGTGGCCGGCCACGAGACCACCGTCAACCTCATCGCGAACGGCGTGCTGAACCTGCTGCGGCACGACCTGCTGCACCGCGCCGCCGAGCGCCCGAGGGAGGTCGTGGAGGAGGTGCTGCGCTTCGATCCGCCGGTCCAGCTCACCTCCAGGATCGCGCTGGAGGACCGGGAACTGGGCGGGACGCCGGTGCCCGCGGGCTCGGCCGTGCTCGTGCCGATCGGCGCGGCCAATCGCGACCCCGCCGCGTTCGCCGATCCCGACCGGTTCGACCCCGGCCGCGAGCCCGGCCGCCACCTGGCCTTCGGGCTCGGCCTGCACTTCTGCCTGGGCGCGACGCTGGCCAGGATGGAGGGCGAGATCGCGCTGTCGGCGCTGGCCGCGGCGGCGCCGAAGATGGAGGCCGCCGATCCGGATCCGCCGTACAAGGAGAACGTGGTGCTGCGCGGGCTGGCCCGGCTGCCGGTGCGGCTCAGGCGGTAGCGTCGTAGCGTTCCCTGGCGGCCTCGACGTCCTCGATGTGCTCCTCGGCCCACGCCTTGATGGCGGTGACCAGCGGCATCAGGCTCTGGCCCAGCGGGGTGAGCGCGTAGTCGACGCGCACCGGCACCTGCGGCGTGATCCGGCGCGCCACCAGGCCGTCGCGCTCCAGGCCGCGCAGGGTCTGGGTGAGCATCTTCTGGCTGACCCCCGCGATGTGCCGGGCCAGGTCGCTGTAGCGGCGCTCGCCGGAGGCCAGCGAGCTGAGCACCAGCGTGACCCATTTGTCGCTGAGCCGGTCGAGCAGCTTGCGGGAAGGGCATTCGGCGAAGTAGGCGTCGAAGGCGAGTCTCGCCTGGTCACGCCGCTGCGCCGCCGTCGTGGTGGCCACCGTCTCACTCCTCGCTGTGTGTTACGCACTTCCAGGTGCCTACTTACTGAAAGAGAGTAACTCTTCCTAGGGTCACGGGCATGACGAACATGCGTGCACTCATCGGCGGCTCCGGCGCTCCCCGGCTGGTGTCCGCGCCGCTGCCGGTGGCGGGGCCCGGCCAGGTGCGGATCAAGGTGGCCGCGGCCGGGGTCAACCCCTTCGACCTGGCCGTGGCGTCCGGGGCCCTGGTCTCGTACGGGCTGGCCAGGAAGCTCGACTCGTACGGGATCGGCTTCGACGCCGCGGGGACCGTCGACCAGGTGGGCCTGGGAACCTCCTTCAGCGTGGGAGAGGAGGTCGTGGGGCTCTGCGCGCGGCTGGAGCTGCCGTACAAGGCGCAGGCCGAGTACGTCGTGCTGGACGCCCCGGCGGTGGCCCGCGCGCCGCGCGGCGTGAGCCCCGTCCACGCGGCCACGCTGCCGCTGAACGGGCTCACCGCCTGGCAGGCGCTCGACCGGACCGGCGTCGGGCCGGGCGGCACGCTGCTGGTCACGGGGGCGGCGGGGGCCGTCGGAGGCTACCTGGTGGAGCTGGCCGCCGTGCGCGGCGTCAGGGTGGTGGCCGCCGCCGGCGCCGCGGACGAGGAGCTGGTACGCGGCTTCGGAGCGGAATGGTTCGTCCCGCGCGAGGAGGACCTGGCCGAGGCCGTACGGGCGCAGGTGCCCGGCGGTGTGGACGCCGTGGTGGACGCGGCCGTGCTGGGCCTGCCCGCGCTCGACGCCGTACGGGACGGCGGAGCGTTCGTGGCGCTCGCGTCGGGGGTCGCGCCGGTGGCGCTGCGCGGCACGGACGTGGCCACCGTGCTGTTCCGCTCGGACGCCCGGCAGCTCGCGGAGCTGGTGCGCCTGGTCGAGGCCGGACGGCTGACGCTACGCGTGGCCGGGACGTACCCGCTGGAGAAGGCCGCCGACGCCCACGCCCGCCTGGCGGAGGGCGGCCTGCGCGGACGGCTGGTGCTGGTGCCCTGACCGTCCGGACCGGCGCCCCGCACGTGCGCGGGGCGCCGGACGGCGGCTCAGTGGGTGGGCTTGACCAGCGGGAACAGGATGGTCTCGCGGATGTTCTTGCCGGTGAAGGCCATGATCATCCGGTCGATGCCGGCGCCCATGCCACCCGTGGGCGGCATCGCGTACTCAAGGGCCTGCAGGAAGTCCTCGTCGAGCTGCATCGCCTCAAGGTCGCCGCCCGCGGCCAGCAGCGACTGCTCCACCAGCCGGTGGCGCTGGTCGATCGGGTCGTTGAGCTCGGAGTAGCCGGTGCCGAGCTCGGTGCCGAACCCGATCAGGTCCCACTTCTCGGTCAGCAGCGGGTTGTCGCGGTGGAGACGGGCCAGCGGCGAGGTCTCCAGCGGGTAGTCCATGACGAACGTCGGCTGCACGAGCGTGTGCTCGACCAGCGCCTCGAACAGCTCCTGGACGAGCTTGCCCGACCCCCACTTGACGTCCCAGTGGACCTCGCGGCGATCGGCGATCTTCCGCAGCTCCTCAAGGGTGGTCTCGGTGGTGATCTCCTCGCCCACGGCGTCGGACACCAGGTCGTAGAGCCGGACCCGCGGCCACTTCTCCAGGCCGAGGTCGATCTCGACGCCGTCGTGCACGACCACGGTGGTGTCCAGGGCGGCCACGACGGCCTTCTGGTACATGCGCTGCGTCAGGTCGGCGATGTCGTTGTAGTCGAGGTAGGTGCCGTAGGCCTCAAGCATGGTGAACTCGGGGTTGTGCGTGGAGTCGGCGCCCTCGTTGCGGAAGTTGCGGTTGATCTCGAAGACCTTCTCGACGCCGCCGACCACCAGCCGCTTGAGGTAGAGCTCGATCGCGATGCGGAGGTAGAGCTCCATGTCGTAGGCGTTGATGTGGGTCTTGAACGGCCGGGCCGTCGCGCCGCCGTGGATGGGCTGCAACATCGGGGTCTCGACCTCGAGGTAGCCCTCCTCGTGCCAGAAGTCGCGCACCGCGCGCACGGTCGCGCTGCGCACCCGCGCCATCTTCCTGGCCTCGTCGTTGACGATGAGGTCGACGTAGCGCTGACGCACCCGCGCCTCGGGGTCGGTGAGGCCGACGTGCTTCTCCGGCAGCGGGCGCAGGCACTTGGCGGTGATCTGCCAGCTGTCGGCGAGGATCGACAGCTCGCCGCGGCGCGAGGTGATGACCTCGCCGGTCACGCCGACGTGGTCGCCCAGGTCGACGTCGCGCTTCCAGGCCGCCAGCGACTCCTCGCCGACCTTGTCGAGCGAGATCATGACCTGCAGGTCGGCGCCGCCGTCGCGGAGTGTGGCGAAGCAGAGCTTGCCGCCCACGCGGTTGAGCATGACGCGGCCCGCGACCCCCACCGTCTCACCGGTGGCGGTGTCGGGCTCCAGGCCCTGGTGTTTCTCCTTGACCTCGGCGTTGGTCGCCGTGCGTGGGAAGTTCACCGGGTAAGGGTCGACGCCCTCGCTGCGGAGGCGGTCGAGCTTTTCCCTCCGGATGCGCATCTGCTCTGGAAGTTCCTCGCTCACAACAACAAAGCGTAGGGGATACGGCGAACTGCAAGCGCTCGTGACGGTTCCCTGCAGGGGCGCTGCAAGGACCCTTTTGTACCAATGACTCACGAGCTCCGGGGGGAGCCGGCAAGGAGCCGGCCCGAGGGGAGCTCCGGGAGAGATCATGATGAAGAAGATCGCGACAGGCATCCTCGCCATCGCCGCCACCAGCGCCGTGGCCCTGTCGCTTCCTTCGGCCGCCAGCGCCACCACCGCCGACTTCGACGACTACTCCGACTACTGGGGCCCGGTGTACGCCAAGCAGCACCTGGCCAAGGCCCAGGGTCACGTCAGCGTCGAGTGGGACGAGGAGGACTCCAACGAGGTCCACGTCACCGGCCGGCTGTACGACCTGGACGACCGCGACTACGACGAGGGCGGCAAGTGCGCGTACGTGAAGTTCCAGGCCGAGGACTCCGACGGCGACTGGTCCACGGTCTACGCCAAGAAGTACTGCGGCTTCCCCGGCTACAAGAAGTTCCACTTCGAGGAGAACGACGTCTTCACCCTGCGGGCCAAGGTCTGCCAGGTTCCCGAGCAGGGCGTCTTCGCCACCAAGTGCGGCCCCTGGAGCGAGCTCTACAGCGCCGAGAACGAGTGACCCTCGCCGGCGACACCACGACCGACAGGCGGCCCCCTTCCCGAACGGGGGCCGCTTGTCACGTTCTAAGCGGTATTGCGGTGATAAATCAGGCGCAAGCCGATGAGGGTCAGCCACGGCTCGTGCACGTCGATCGAGCGCGACTCGCCGACCACCAGCGCCGCGTGGCCGCCGGTCGCCACGACGGTCACCTCGTCGGGGTCGTCGGCCAGCTCGGCGGCCATGCGCTCGACGATGCCGTCGACCTGGCCGGCGAAGCCGTAGATGATGCCGGCCTGCAGCGCCTCGACCGTGTTCTTGGCGATCACCGAGCGCGGCCTGACCAGCTCGACCTTGTGCAACTGGGCGCCGGCGGCGGCCAGGGCGTCGACCGAGATCTCGATGCCGGGAGCGGTGACCGCCCCGACGTACTCGCCCTTGGCCGACACCGCGTCGAAGGAGGTGGCGGTGCCGAAGTCGACGATGATGCACGGGCCGCCGTACTGGTCGATGGCGGCCAGGGCGTTCACGATGCGGTCGCTGCCCACCTCTTTGGGGTTGTCCATGCGCACCGGCACGCCCGTGCGCACGCCGGGCTCCACGATCACGGCGGTGACGTCGCCGTAGTAGCGGCGGCACATCTCCCGCATCTCGTTGAGCACGCTCGGCACGGTCGAGCAGATGGCGATGCCGCTGATGTCGGCGCCCTTGAGCAGGGGTGACTGGGCCAGCAGCCCCTGGAGCACGACGGCGATCTCGTCGGCGGTGCGGCGGGCGTCGGTGGCCAGCCTCCAGTGCTCGATGACGTCCTCGCCCTCGAACAGCCCCAGCACCGTGTGCGTGTTGCCGACGTCGATCGTGAGCAGCATCAATTACCCCCGCAAATCCAGTGCGATGTCCAGGGCCGGCGCCGAGTGGGTGAGCGCTCCCACCGCAAGGTAGTCAACGCCAGTTTCAGCCACATCACGAGCCGATTCCAAGGTCAATCCCCCACTCGCTTCAAGCGCAACCCTGTTTTTCGCCCGACTTTTCACGATTTGTACGGCATGTACGGTGTCCTCGACCGTGAAGTTGTCCAGCAGGATCTCCTCGGCGCCCTCGTCCAGCAGGGGCTCCAGCTGGTCGAGCCGGTCGATCTCGACCTCGATCGGCACCTCGGGATAGCGCTCCCGCACCGCGCGGTACGCCTCGGCCACGCCGCCGGCCGCCACCACGTGGTTGTCCTTGATCAGGGCCGCGTCCGACAGCGACATGCGGTGGTTGACGCCGCCGCCGCAGCGCACGGCGTACTTCTCCAGGGACCGCAGACCCGGCAGGGTCTTGCGGCTGTCGCGCACCCGCGCCCGCGTGCCGTCGATCGCGGCCACCCACCTGGCGGTCAGCGTGGCCACCCCGGACAGGTGCGTGAGCAGGTTGAGCGCGGTGCGCTCGGCGGTCAGCACGGCCCGCGTCGGGCCCTCGACCGTCATCAGCACGTCGCCGGCCGCCACCCGCTCGCCGTCCTTGGCCCGCCGCTCGGCGCGGCCGGCGCCCAGCCGGAGGAAGACCGCCTCGGCCACGGCCAGCCCGGCCACCACGCCGTCCTTGCGGGCCACCACGTCGGCGGCCGAACGCTGCTCGGCCGGGATCGTGGCCAGGCTGGTCACGTCGCCCGCCTCCTGCAGGTCCTCTTCGAGCGCGCGGTCGATCAGCGCGTCGACCTCGGCCGGGTCGAGCCCGGCGGCGGTCAGCTCCTGCGCCAGCCGCGGCGGCATCGCCTCGCCGTGCGGGGTGTACGTCATGCGAAGGCCCTCCTCGGTCAGGGTCACGTCCAGGTGGCCCAGCCACTCATTGTCGTCCCGGGTCTCGTGGTCCTCGCGCCAGTGGGAGCCGCGGGTCTCCAGCCTGGCCGCCGCCACGCCGGTCAGGACGGCGGCGACGGTGAGGAGGTTGCTCGCCTCCCACGACTCGGTGCAGGCGGGCACCTCGACCGGCGTCCAGAGCGCGTCACGCAGCGCCTTCGACGTGGCCTGCAGCGACGCGCGGCTGCGCAGCACCCCGGCGCCGGCGCTCATGTGCGCCTGGATCCTGGGCCTGGCCCTGGGGTCCACCAGGCCCGTCGCGGCCCGCCCGGCGACCGGCTCGCCCGGCTCGGGACGCGTCCGGTGGATGTCCTCGGCGATGCGCTCGGCGAAGACCAGGCCCTCAAGGAGCGAGTTCGAGGCCAGCCGGTTGGCGCCGTGGACGCCGGTGCAGGCCACCTCGCCGCAGGCGTACAGACCCTCGATCGAGGTACGCCCGGACAGGTCGGCGCGCACGCCGCCGCTGGCGTAGTGGGCGGCCGGGGAGACGGGGATCGGCTCGGTGGCCGGGTCGATGCCGTGCTCCCGGCAGACGGCGTAGATGGTGGGGAAGCGGCTCTCCCACTTGTCCCTGCCGAAGTGGCGGCCGTCGAGGAAGACGTGGTCGCGGCCGGTCTCGCCCATGACCCTGGTGATCGCCTTGGCCACGACGTCGCGCGGGGCCAGGTCGGCCAGCTCGTGCACGCCCTGCATGAACCGGTTGCCCTCGTGGTCGACGAGGACGGCGCCCTCGCCCCTGACCGCCTCGGAGATCAGCGGCTGCTGGCCGGTCGAGCCCTCCCCCAGCCACAACACGGTCGGGTGGAACTGCACGAACTCGATGTCGCGCACGACCGCCCCCGCCCTGAGCGCGAGCGCCACGCCGTCGCCGGTGGACACGACCGGGTTGGTGGTCGCGGCGTAGACCTGGCCCATGCCGCCGGTGGCCAGCACCACCGCCCGCGCCAGGACCGCCCCGACGCCGTCACGCGCGCCCTCGCCCATGACGTGCAGGGTCACGCCCCTGGCCCGGCCGCGGGCGTCCTTGAGCAGGTCGAGCACGAGCGCGTGCTCGATCACCTCGATCGATCCGGCGCGCACCGCCTCGACCAGCGCCCGCTGCACCTCGGCGCCCGTGGCGTCGCCGCCGGCGTGCACGATCCGGTGGCGCCGGTGTCCGCCTTCCCTGGTGAGCTGGAGCTCGCCGTCGGGGGTGCGGTCGAACCGGGCGCCGCGCTCGATGAGCCGCCGCAGCGCGCCCGGCCCCTCGGTCACCAGGGTTCGCACGGCCTTGGTGTCGCACAGCCCGACCCCGGCGAGCAACGTGTCGCTCAGGTGCTCGTCGGGGGTGTCGCGCGGGTCGAGCACGGCGGCGATGCCCCCCTGGGCCCACTTGGTGGACCCGGCGGACAGCACGTCCTTGGTGACGACCAGGACCTTGGCCGCGGGATCCAGCTCGGCATGGCGCAGCGCCACGGTCAGGCCCGCGACGCCGGAGCCGACGACGACCACGTCCGCCTCGACCGTCCAGCCGGGTTCGGGGGCCGTCAGACGCTGGGGAATCGCCGGTGCACTCATGGGGGTCTCCTCACTGAGGCGATTTCGTCACTATGACGATAACGCCTGCCGCAGCGTGGACATGCCCCGGGGGCACCGTACGGATCAGTGACGAAGGCTCAGGACGACGTTGTCGATCAGCCGGGTGCCGCCCACCCGGGCCGCCACGGCGAGCACGGCCGAGCCCTCGTAGGCGTCGTCGACCTCCTTGAACGTGGCCGGATCGACCAGTGCCAGGTAGTCGAGGTCGAGGTCGGGCCCGGCCTCGTCGAGCACCGCGCGGGCGGTGGACCGGATCGCGCCGGCGGTGAGCTCGGCCGCGCCCGCCCGCAGGGCGCGGGACAGGGCCAGCGCGACCGTGCGGTCGCGCGCCGACAGGTAACGGTTGCGGCTGGACAGGGCCAGGCCGTCGGGCTCGCGCACGGTGGGCGCGCCGACGATCTCGACGGCCAGGTCGAGGTCGGCCACCATGCGGCGGATGACGGCGAGCTGCTGGGCGTCCTTCTGACCGAAGATCGCCACGTCGGGGCGGACCAGGTTGAACAGCTTGAGCACCACCGTCAGCACGCCGTCGAAGTGGCCCGGCCTGGAGGCGCCCTCGACGATCGTGCCCATCTCGCCCGCGCAGACGCTCACCTGCCGGTCGGGGCGGTACATGTCCTCGGGCGAGGGCGCGAACACGACGTGCACGCCCTCCTCCCGGCACACGTCGAGATCGGCGTCGAACGTACGGGGATAGCGGGAAAAATCCTCGTTAGGACCGAATTGCAGCGGGTTGACGAAGATGCTGACCACGACCTGGTCGGCGCGCACCCGGGCGGCCCTGATCAGCGACCGGTGGCCCTCGTGCAGCGCGCCCATGGTCGGGACCAGCGCCACGCTGCCCGTGCCACGCGCCTTCGCCAGGTCGTCCCGGTTGCCGGCCACGATCAGATCCATTGCTGCCCTCCACACCCGACGGTCAGGTCCATATATTGCCCCCAAGCGCGTCGAGCAGCCGCTCCGCCTCCTCCGGTTTGAGCAGCCCCGCGGCCAGCGCCCGGTCGGCGGTGAGCCGGGCCAGCGCGATGTAGGCGTCGGCGGCCTCCGGGGCGGCCAGGATCAGCGCGTCGACGTGTTTGCGCACGGTGCCGGCGTCGCCGCGGACGACCGGGCCGGTCAGCCCGGCGATGCCCAGCCGCAGCACGTTGTCGAGGGCCGCGCCGAGCAGCGGGCCCAGCATCCGGCCCGGGTGCTCGACGCCGATGCGCCCGAGCAGCTCCTCGGACTCGGCGATGAGGGTGACCATGTGGTTGGCGGCGTTGGCCAGGGCCGCGTGGTAGAGCGCGCGGTCGCTCTCGGCGATCCAGACCGGCTCGCCGCCCATCTCGATCACCAGGGCCTCGGCCACCGGCCGCAGCATGTCGGGCGCGGTGACGCCGAACGAGATACCGGTGATCTTGTTGAGGTCGTCGTCGCGGCCGGTGAAGGTCATGACCGGGTGGAGCGCGAGCGGCAGCGCGCCCACCCCGGCGGCCGGTTCGAGCACCGACAGGCCGTACGCGCCGCTGGTGTGGACGAGCAGCTTGCCCTGGAGGTCGGCGCCCGTACGGGCCAGGCCGGCCACGAGGTCGGGCAGCGCGTCGTCGGGGACGGTCAGCAGGATGAGCTGGGCGGCGGCCACCACCTCGTCGGGCCGCGTCAGCTCGACCCCGAGCCGGTCGGCGGCCCACCTTCGCGACCTGTCGGAGACCCCGCTCGCGGCGACGATCCGGTGGCCCGCCTGCGCCAGCGCGGCGCCGAGCGCGGAGCCGACCTTGCCCGCGCCGAGCACGCCGACGGTCAGCCGTGCCGGGCGATCACCTGCGTCCATGACGTCTCACCCCTGTCGACCGTGATGGCACTGCCGACCAGCGTAACCGGCGGGCGGCGGCGCACATGTCGCGGGCCGACGAACGCGGCCAGGCATGTCCGCCGCTTTACCGCCCGTTGAGTTAACGACAAATGCGACAGGGGCATACGAATCGTGCACCCCCTGTCGAAAGAGATGAGGAGAGGGGTCCACGCACGACGACGGGCGCCGAGTCCTGACAACCCGACGCCCGCCTGGATGCGACCTCTTGGAGGTGCGCTGACCGGTCATCCGCCGACTGACCGGCCGGGATCAGAGCCCGGACCGCGCGCGAGCGGTCCGGGCTCTCCCTGCCTCAGCGGCTGTAGACCGCGGTGTTGGGGCTCCCCTGGCAGCCGTTGATCGGCACGGCCTGGATGCCGATGTTGTTGCCGCAGACGGGCACGACGGCGGTGATGGGGAGGTGGATCGGGCTGCCGCTCAGGATGCCGTTGTTGCCGTGGGTGACGTCGTCGGCGTACGCGGGGGCCGCCAGCGCCAGCAGGGCAATGGCACCTGCCATGACCAGAGTCTTCTTCACGGGGGGCTCCTCTCAGTATGCGGCCGTGGAGGCCGCAATGCTTTGGTGGAGCGAACCGGCTCGCCGCTTACCGCGGATGGGCGAAACGCAGTCGCTCGGTGACAGTACGTAAACGTTAGCGCAATGTAGCGACCAAGTGTAGTCAATCAATGACTTAGCGTGTTGATGGCCGGAGTCATGAGATAGTCAGCCTCATGTGGCTCACCTGGCGCGCCGCGACCGAGCGCGCGCTCTACGGCGAGGAGGGTTTCTACCTCCGCGAACGCCCCTCGGGCCACTTCCGCACCTCGGTCGGGGCCTCGGCCGTGTTCGCCGAGGCGGTCCTGGCCCTGCTGGCGGAGGTCGACTGCGACCTCGGCTCCCCCGAGTGGCTCGACCTGGTCGACATCGGCTCCGGCGAGGGCGTGCTGGTCCGCCGCGTCCTCGACCTGGCCGAGCCCGCTCTGCGCGACCGGCTCCGGGTCACGTGCGTCGACCTGTCACCCAGGCCGCCGGGCCTGCCCGACGAGATCGAGTGGCGCCGCTGCCTGCCGTCCAGCATCACCGGGCTGGCCGTCGCCAACGAGTGGCTCGACAACATCCCGCTCGACGTGGCCGAGCAGACCTCCGGCGGCCCGCGTCTGGTCATGGTCAACACCCGCACCGGGGAGGAGCGCCTCGGCGGCCCGCTGCGGCCCGCCGACCGCGAATGGCTCGACCGCTGGTGGCCGCTGCCGCACGTGGGCACCCGAGCCGAGATCGGCCGTCCCCGTGACGACGCCTGGGCCTCCGTTCTGGTACGCCTCGCCCGCGGCCGGGCGATAGCCGTGGATTATGCACACCCTGTGGATAACCGACCGCTCTGTGGCACGCTGACCGGTTACCGCGACGGCGCCGTCGTCACGCCCATCCCCGACGGGACCTGCGACATCACCGCCCACGTCGCGCTCGACGCGTGCGCCGAGGCCGGGCGGCGGGCCGGCGCGATATCCACAACCTTGTCCACACAGCGCGACATGTTGCGGGCGCTGGGCCTCACCGGCGCCCGGCCGCCGGTCGACCTCGCCCGCACCGATCCGCGCGGCTACGTGCGCGCGTTGGCGCGGGCGTCGGAGGAGGGCGAGCTGATCGATCCGGCCGGGCTCGGCGGGTTCGGCTGGCTCAGCCAGAGCCGGTGACGTCGAGGTCGAGCGAGCGCAGCCCGCGGATGACGAAGCCCGGCTTGTAGACCGGCTCCGTGCGCAGCTCGATGGTCCCGACCCGGTCCAGCAGCGCGGTGAACGACTCCGTCAGCTCGATCCTGGCCAGCGGCGCGCCCAGGCAGAAGTGGATGCCGGCGCCGAAGGAGATGTGCGGGTTGTCCGGACGGCCCAGGTCGAGCCGGTCCGGGTCCTCGAACACCTCGGGGTCCCTGTTGGCCGAGCCGAACAGGCAGGCGACCTCCGAGCCGCGCGGGATCCGCACGCCGTGCACCTCGATGTCCTCCAGCACCCAGCGCTCGAAGAGCTGGAGCGGGGTGTCGTAGCGCAGCAGCTCCTCGATGGCGGTCGGCAGCAGCGAACGGTCGGCGCGCAGCCGGGCCAGCTCGCCCGGGTTCTTCAGCAGGGCCCGCCAGCCGTTGCCGGTGACGTTGACCGTGGCCTCGTGGCCCGCGTTGAGCAGCAGCACGCAGGTGCCGGCCAGCTCGTCGAGGGTCAGCTCGGGGATCGCGGCCAGGGCGCTGACCAGGTCCTCGCCGGGGTTGGCGAGCCGGTCGCGGGCCAGGTCCTTGAGGTAGGACTCGAACTCCTCGGCCGCGCGCACCGCCTGGTGCTGGGTCTCCAGGCTGGGGTTGAGCTCGTACATCCCGCACATGTCGGCCGACCACGGGCGCAGCAGGTGGCGGTCCTGCTCGGGGACGCCGAGCATCTCGGCGATGACGGTGACCGGCAGCGGCTCGGCGACCTCGGCGATCAGGTCGCCGCCGCCCTTCTCGACGTAGGCGTCGATCAGGCTCTCGGCGATGGCCCGGACGCGCGGGCGCAGCGACTCGACCATGCGCGGCGTGAACGCCTTGGACACCAGCCGGCGCAGCCTCGTGTGGTCCGGCGGCTCGACCTCCAGCATGCCGTTCCTACTGACCCGCCAGAAGGCTTCCTGGAACTCCGGCGCGGGCTGCCGGCCGAACTCCTCGTGCGTGGCGACGTGGGTGTAGTCGCGGCCCAGCCGCCGGTCCCTGAGCAGCGCGTTCACGTCCGCGTGCCGGGAGATCAGCCACTGGTTGGACGGCTCGAAGTAGCGGACGGGCGCCTCGCGCCTCAGCTCGTCGTACGCCGGATAAGGGTCGACGACGAAATCTGGATTCCAGGGATCAAAGCGCACGATTTCATCTTATGAGACGGGTTGACCTGCTGAGCTTGCGAATCATGCCCGGGTGTCGGTTATAGTGCCGTCGTAGGTCATGAGTGCCAGCGACAAGCCCCGGCTAGCTGGCCGGCAACCCTCGCGTCCGCGGCGGGGTGCCCCGGGTGAAGACCTGGTCCGTCACGAGGTGTGGCGGGCAAGCGCGGGCTCCGTGGCTGCTCCCAGGGGTCCGACCGACCCGTGAGGAGCTGTGCCGTGTCCACGCTGACGATCTTCAACTCCGTTCCCGCCCAGGCCGCCGCCGAGGCCCCCGCCCCTGCCGCCGCCTCCGGACGGTCGATCCCCGCCGTGCTCGGCGCCGACCTCGAAGTGCCGGTCAAGGGCGGCCGGCTGGTGAGCTACGCCAACCTCGACTACGCGGCCAGCGCCCCCTGTCTTGAGCCGGTCAGCGCCGCCGTCGCCGCCGCGCTCCCGGCCTACTCCAGCGTCCACCGCGGCGCGGGCTACGCCTCCCAGCTCACCACCGCCCGCTACGAGCAGGCCCGCCACACGGTCCGGGCCTTCGTCGGCGCCCGCCCGGACGACGCCGTCATCTTCACCCGCAACACCACCGACGCCACCAACCTGCTGGCCGGCTGCCTGCCCGAGGGCACGACCGTCGTCGTCTTCGACTCCGAGCACCACGCCTCGCTGCTGCCCTGGGAGCGGTCCGTGCGCCTGGCGCCGCCCGCCTTCCCCGGCGAGGCCGTCCGCGCCGCCGACGAGGCGCTGGCCGGGATCGAGGGGCCCAAGCTGCTCGTGGTCACCGCCGCCTCCAACGTCACCGGCGAGCTGTGGCCCATCGCCGCCCTCGCCCACATCGCCCACCGGCACGACGCCCGGATCCTGGTGGACGCCGCCCAGCTCGTCCCGCACCGCAGGCTCAACCTGACCGCGCTCGACCTGGACTACGTGGCCTTCTCCGGCCACAAGCTGTACGCGCCCTTCGGCGCCGGCGTGCTGGTCGGACGCCGTGACTGGCTGGCGGCGGGCGAGCCGTACCTGAAGGGCGGCGGCGCGGTGCGCTCGGTCGGCGAGACCACCGAGTGGCACGACGACCCCGAGCCCCGCCACGAGGCCGGCACCCCCAACGTGCTCGGCGCCATCGCCCTGGCCGCCGCCTGCGACGCGCTCACCGCCACGGGGTGGACGGAGCTGGTGCGCGAGGAGGAGCGCCTGATCGCCCGGCTGCGTACCGGTCTGGCCTCGATCGACGGGGTGCGCGAGCTGTCGTTGTGGGGCGAGGACCACCCGCGGGTGGGGATCGTGTCGTTCGTCGTGGACGGCTACTCGGCCCGCGAGGTGGCCGAGGCGCTGTCCGGCGAGTACGGCATCGGCGTGCGGGACGGCAAGTTCTGCGCGCACCCGTTCGTCCGCCACCTGCTGGGGACCTCGGACGGCGGCTGCGAGGACGGCACCGCCTCGGCGGTACGCGCCTCCATCGGCATCGGCAGCACGCAGGAGCACGTCGACCGCCTGATCGAGGCCCTGCGCGACCTGGTCAGCCGCTGACGCTCAGCGGTTGGGCGGCTTCTGCTGGTGCGGCTCGTCGGACACCAGGGCGTCGATGTCCCGCATGTCCTCGTCGTTGAGGTGCCCGGGGCGCGGCGCGTTGGGCTGCCGCGGCACGTTGGGCTGCTCGGCCTCGCCCTCGGGCCGGGCCGGTGTCGTCGGGCCGCCCTCGGGCCCGACCTGCGCGGCCGGCCCCTCGGTGACGACCGTCGTCGGCTCGGCGCGCCGGGCCGGCCGGTGCGCGGCGAGGTCGTCCTCGGCGATCTGGCGTTCCCTGCGGCGGCGGTACGTCGAGTGGAAGATGCCGTCGAGCCCGATGCGGCCGCCACCCAGCGCGGCGAGCATCAAGGACAGCGCACCCAGCGCGCCCGGCAGTTCCCATCCCCCGCCCTGCGACAACACCCCGTGGCCCGCGTGCACGAAGACGATCGCGCCGATCATGTCGATGAGCAGCAGCAACGCCACCGGCCGGACCAGCAGGCCGAGGATCAGCAGGGCGCCGCCGACCAGCTCGACGATGGCGGCGAATCCGGCCGACAACTCGGGCATGGGCACGCCCATCTCCCGGAACTGCCCCGCCGCGGCACCGAGCCCGCCCTGCCACTTCTGCCAGCCGTGCGCCACGAAGATCACCCCGAGTACCACCCGGGAGATCAGGGCCGCCACATCAAACAGGACTCTCTTCACAGTGCTTTCTCCCCCCGTTCCCGGTATTGATCCCCATGTCTGGCTTCGGGATGCGTTGCCATACGATTCCTTGACCATCCCCCACGCTGGATCACCCCGTGGGACGGTGGCAGCATGGGCCCTATGACGGAACGCGTGGTCGGGATCGGCGCCGGTGCGAAGGAGCTGGCGACCGAGGACATGATCCTCAACATCGGCCCCCAGCATCCCTCCACGCACGGCGTGCTCAGGCTCCGGCTCACCCTCGACGGCGAGCGCATCGAGGCGGCCGAGCCGATCATCGGCTACATGCACAGGGGCGCGGAGAAGCTGTTCGAGGTCCGCGACTACCGCCAGATCATCATGCTCGCCAACCGGCACGACTGGCTGTCGGGGTTCGCCAACGAACTGGGCGTCGTGCTGGCCGCCGAACGGCTGCTCGGCATGGAGACGCCGGTCAGGGCCGTATGGGCGCGCACGCTGCTGGCCGAGCTCAACCGGGTGCTCAACCACCTGATGTTCCTCGGCTCCTACCCCCTCGAACTGGGCGCGATCACCCCCGTCTTCTACGCCTTCGACGAGCGCGAACGCATCCAGGCCGTCATGGAGGAGATCTCCGGCGGGCGCATGCACTACATGTTCAACCGGGTCGGCGGCCTCAAGGAGGACCTGCCGCTCGGCTGGCTCGACCGGGTCGCCGCGGCCGTCGCCGAGACCCGCCGCCGGGTGCCCGACATCGAGGGCCTCATCCTGAACAACGAGATCTTCCTCGCCCGTACCAAGGGCGTCGGCGTGCTGACCCGCGAGCAGATCCTCCAGTACGGCGTCAGCGGCCCCATCGCGCGCGCCTCCGGCGTGGACCTCGACCTGCGGCGCGACGACCCGTACCTGGCCTACGGGGAGCTGCCGGTCACGGTCGTCACCCGGCGCGACGGCGACTGCCATGCCCGGTTCGAGGTGCTGTTCGAGCAGCTCAAGGTCTCCCTCGACCTGGCCGACGCGTGCGTCGCCCGGCTGCGCGAGCTGCCGCCCGGGCCCGTCAACCAGCGCCTGCCGAAGGTGCTCAAGGTGCCCGAGGGCCACACGTACGCGTGGACCGAGAACCCGCTCGGCATCAACGGCTACTACCTGGTCTCCAAGGGCGACAAGACGCCGTGGCGGCTCAAGCTGCGCTCGGCGTCGTTCGGCAACGTCCAGGCGCTGCGCGAGCTGCTGCCCGGGAACCTGGTGGCCGACATGATCGCCATTCTGGGCTCGATGTTCTTCGTCGTGGGTGACATCGACAAGTGAGCACTCCCGAACGCGACAAGTACGTCGACTGGCTGCGCGCCCTCAGCCTCATCGTCGTGGTGGTCTGGCACTGGGCGTTCACGATCCTGGAGTGGAAGCCCAGCGGGCCCGAGCCCACCAGCCCGCTCGGCTTCACCTCCGGGTTGTGGATCCTGACCTGGCTGCTCCAGGTGCTGCCGCTGTTCTTCTACGTCGGCGGCCACGTGCACCTGCTGTCCTGGAACCGGGCCCAGGCGCGCGGCGTCGGCATCGGGGCGTTCGTCTGGCGGCGCATCCGCGCGCTGTCCCTGCCCGCGCTGTTCCTGTGCGGCGTGTGGATCTCCGTCGGGGCGATCGTCACCTGGGCGTTCCACGTGGAGTGGATGTGGCGGGTGGTGCTGCTCGTGCTCAGCCCGCTGTGGTTCCTCGGCGTCTACCTGGTGCTGATCGCGCTGCTGCCGGTGGCCCTGTGGCTGCACAGGCGCTACGACGTGCTGGCCCTCATCTGGCTCGGCGGCTCGGCCCTGGTCGTCGACGTCGTCCGCTTCCGCTACGGCTTCGAGTGGGCCGGCTGGCTCAACATGATCATCGTCTGGGGACTGGCCCACCAGGCGGGCTTCTTCTACGACCGGATCGTCGTCCTGCCCCGGCGGTACGACGTCGGCATCCTGTGGACCGGCCTGTTCGCGCTGATCGGCCTGGTCTACTCGGGCATCTACCCGGGCTCGATGGTGGGCGTGCCGGGCGACAAGTGGTCGAACATGGCGCCGCCCACGTTCGTCATCGTCGCCCTGCTGATCTTCCAGATCGGCCTGGTGGAGGTGCTGCGCCCGGCCATGGAACGCGTGCTCGAACGCCCCCGCTGGGCCCGCGCCAACTCCTTCATCAACCGCTACGCCCTGCCGCTGTTCCTGTTCCACACGACCGGCATGGCGATCGCCTTAGGGCTGTCGTGGTGGTTGTTCGGCAACCTCGGCACGAAGATCCCGCCCGACCTGAAGTGGTGGCTGGAGCGGCCGATCGCCATCGTCGGGCCGCTGATCTGCACGCTGCCGGTCATCTACCTCTTCGGCCGCCGCCGCTAGTCGGGTTTGCGCTCGTCGGAGTCCTTCGGGATCCGGCAGCAGTGTTCCAGGTACAGGGCCGCGCAGACGAGCACCACGCAGGCCACGAACGACCCGGCCGCCACGAAGAACTCCGAGCGCGGCGTCTCCCGGTCGAAGAGCTCCAGCGTGTACGCGGCGAACCCGGCGAACAACCCCGCGAACACCGCCCCCGCGTACGCCGACGCCTTGGCCAGCGCCGCCAGCCGGGCCACCGCCAGCGGCTCGACCGGCTTGGTGTCGGGCTTCCTGGCGATCCTGGCCTTGGTCACCCATCCGCTGTACCCCTCGCCGAGGGCGAGCAGCAACACGGTCGGGATGGCCGTCCAGGGCAGCAGGAACGCGCCGTAGAAGTGCCGGACCGCCGCCCAGAAGATCAGGGCGACGACGACGAGGAGAGCGACCAGGTGGCCGGGATGCGTCGGCTTCAATCGGGCCTCTGCAGCTTCAGGTCGTCACGCAGGCGCACGCCGTGCCGGTCGAGCTCGGCCAGCAGGTCGGCCACCCGGCCCCGGCCCGGCACCGTGGCCTCGGGGTCGATCACCGACCACGGCACCAGCACGAACGCCCGCTCGTGGGCCCGGGGATGCGGCAACGTCAGCTCGGGGTCGTCGGACACGGTCTCGCCCACGACGATCAGGTCGACGTCGAGCGTACGCGGCCCCCACCGCTCCGCACGCACCCGGCCGAACGCGTTCTCCACGCCCAGCGCCCGCTCCAGCAACGTGCGCGGCGGCAGCGCGGTCTCGGCGACGACGACCGCGTTGAGGTACGGCTCCTGGCCTCCCGGCCCCCCGACCGGGTCGGTCTCGTAGACCGGGGACACCTTGACGAACTCCAGGCCAGGGGCGTCGAACAACGTGTCGATGGCTCCCTGCAACGTCTGGAACCGCTCCCCCAGGTTGCTGCCGAGAGCGAGGACGGCCTTCATGCGCGGCTCCGCTCGATCGTCACGATCACATCGTCGAACGGCAGCGGGATCGGCGCCGCCGGTTTGTGCACACTCACCTCGACCTTGTGCACCAGCTCGCTCGCCAGGCAGACGTCGGCCAGCCGCTGGGCCAGCGTCTCGATCAGCTCGACCGGCTCGCCCCCGACCACCTCGACCAGCGCCTGGGCCAGCTCGCCGTAGTGGACGGTCTTGGTGAGGTCGTCGCCGGCCGCCGCCGGGGCGGTGTCGAGGAACAACGTCGCGTCGATCACGAACTCCTGGCCGAGCTCCCGCTCGGCGGGCAGCACGCCGTGCCTGCCCCTGGCCCGCAGGCCCTTGAGAGCGATGCGGTCAGACCTCAAGCTCGCCCTCCTCGTCCTCGTCGTCGTCTCCCTGGAGCACCGGGGAGCCGTGGTGCATCCACAACCGCCAGCCCTGCGCGGTGCGGATGTAGACGTTGCTCGCCACCACCTTGCCCGCGGCGAAGCTGGACTCACCCTCCTCGCCCGCCGTCAGGATGTTCTCCACGCAGGTGAGCACGGCCACGTCGCCCAGCACGGTGGTGTTGACGTCGGTCAGCACGAACTGGATGTAGGTGGTGTTGGCCATGATCAGCGCCCACGACCGCAGCACCTCCGACCGGCCGGTCAGCAACGTCCAGCCCGGATGGACGCAGCTCACCTGGTCGTCGGCGGTGTCCTCGGCCCAGATCTCGGTCATCTTGTCGAGATCGGCGCTCTCGATCGCGGTGTAGAACTCCTCGTTGACCGTCTCGATCGCGGCAGTGTCGACGCTCATGTGCCTGCTCCGGCTCTCTTCCATGCGGCCGCCACGCGCACGGCATCGGCATTGGGACCTACCTCGTGCACGCGCACGCACCAGGCCCCCGCCTGAGCCGCCAGCGCGGTGACCGCCAGCGTTGCGTCGTCGCTCCTGCTGAACGGGCGGGGCGCGCCGTCGGGGCCGGCCAGCAGCCGCCCGAGGAACCGCTTGCGCGAGGCCCCGATCAGCAGCGGGAACCCCAGCTCGGCGAGCTGCGGGATGCCGGCCAGCAACGCCCAGTTGTGCTCGGCGTTCTTGGCGAAGCCGAGGCCGGGGTCGAGCACGATCTGCTCGGGGGACACCCCCTCGGCCAGCACGAGATCGACCCGCTTGCTGAGCTCCTCGCGCACCTCTGTCACGACGTCGGCGTAGACGGCGCGGCTGTCCATGTCATGGCTGTGGCCGCGCCAGTGCATCACCACGTAGGGCGCTCCCGTCGCGGCGACCACGCGCGGCATCTCGGGGTCGGCCAGGCCGCCGCTGACGTCGTTGACGAGCCTGGCGCCCGCCTCGACCGCGGCCCTGGCGACCTCGGCTCGCATCGTGTCGACGCTGACGGCCACGCCCTCGGCGTCGAGCGCCCGGATCACCGGGACGACCCTGGCCAGCTCCTCCTCCAGCGACACCCGCGCGGCGCCGGGACGGGTGGACTCACCGCCCACGTCGACGATGTCGGCGCCCTCCCGCACCAGGTCGAGCCCATGCCGGACGGCGGCCTCCTCGTCGAACCACAGGCCGCCGTCGGAGAAGGAGTCGGGGGTCACGTTGACCACGCCCATGACGAGGCACCGCTCCGTGCCGCCCGGCACGTTGATGGGCACGCTAGTCATGGGGCAAGCCTAGGCGTTCCCCCACACCTGCCGACATCTCGGGTCCCCAGTTGTGGATAACGATCGTCACCTGCCGAGAATCAGCGCCATGGCCTCGGAGCGGGTCTTGTCGCTGGTACGGAAGTCGCCGCGGACCGCCGACGTGACCGTCTTGGCCCCCGGCTTGCGCACGCCGCGCATGGTCATGCACAGGTGTTCGGCCTCGACCACCACGATGACCCCGCGCGGCTCCAGCACCCGCATGAGGGCGTCGGCGATCTGCGAGGTCATGCGCTCCTGCACCTGCGGACGGCGGGCGAAGACGTCGACCAGCCGGGCCAGCTTGGACAGCCCGGTCACCTGGCCGCGCTCGTTGGGGATGTAGCCCACGTGGGCCACGCCGTGGAACGGGACCAGATGGTGCTCGCAGGTCGAGTAGACCTCGATGTCCCTGACCAGCACCATCTCGTCGTGGTCGACGTCGAAGACCTTGTTGAGCACGTCTTCGGGGGTCTGGCCGAGCCCGGAGAACTGCTCGGCCATCGCGCGGGCGACCCTGGCGGGCGTTTCGAGCAGGCCGTCGCGGTCGGGATCCTCGCCGATGCCGTAGAGGATCTCGCGTACGGCCTTCTCGATCCGCCCCAGGTCGACCTCGTGCTGGGTCACGCACTGTCTCCGGACTGGAAGGCGTCCTGGTGGCCGGAGGTGAGCGAGCCGTTGGCCGACTGCTCCTTCGGGGTCAGGATCGGCGGGCGGTCGGAGGGCAGCCGCTTGCCGTAGCCCGCGTACGAGGGCCGGTGCTCCTTGACGACCACCGGGGCGAAGATCTGCAGGACCTGCTCGCGGGAGAGGGTCTCCTTCTCCATGAGCTCCAGCACCAGGTTGTCGAGCACGTCGCGGTATTCGACCAGGATGTCCCAGGCCTGGTCGTGCGCCGTCTCGATCATCCGGCGGACCTCCTCGTCGATGGAGGAGGCGATCTTCTCGGAGTAGTCGCGCTCGTGGCCCATCTCGCGGCCGAGGAAGACCTCGGCCTGGCCGGTGCCGAACTTACGGGCGCCGAGCTGCTCGCTCATGCCGTACTCGGTCACCATGCGACGGGCGACCGCCGTGGCCTTCTCGATGTCGTTGGAGGCGCCGGTGGTGGGCTCGTGGAAGACGAGCTCCTCCGCCGCGCGGCCGCCGAGCAGCATCGCGAGCTGGTCCATCATCTCGGACCTGGTGGCCAGGAACTTGTCCTCCATCGGCAGCGTCATCGTGTAACCGAGCGCGCGGCCGCGGGACAGGATGGTGATCTTGTGGACCGGGTCGGAGTTGGGCAGCGCGTGCGCCACCAGCGCGTGACCGCCCTCGTGGTAGGCGATCATCTTCTTCTCCTTGTCGGACATGACCCGCGACTTGCGCTCGGGCCCTGCCATGACACGGTCGATCGACTCCTCAAGGACCTCCATCGTGATCAGCTTCTGGTCGGCCCGCGCGGTGAGCAGGGCCGCCTCGTTGATCACGTTGGCCAGGTCGGCGCCGGTGAACCCGGGGGTGCGGCGCGCGATGACGTCGAGGTCGACGTCGGGCGCGAACGGCTTGCCGCGACCGTGGACCTTGAGGATGCCCTTGCGGCCCTCCAGGTCGGGACGGTCGACCGTGACCTGCCGGTCGAAACGGCCCGGACGCAGCAGCGCCGGGTCGAGGATGTCGGGCCGGTTGGTCGCGGCGATGAGGATCACGCCGCCCTTGACGTCGAAGCCGTCCATCTCGACGAGCAGCTGGTTGAGGGTCTGCTCGCGCTCGTCGTGACCGCCGCCCAGGCCGGCGCCGCGGTGGCGGCCGACGGCGTCGATCTCGTCGATGAAGATGATCGCGGGGGCGTTGGCCTTGGCCTGCTCGAACAGGTCGCGCACGCGGGAGGCGCCGACGCCGACGAACATCTCGACGAAGTCGGAGCCGGAGATCGAGTAGAAGGGCACGCCCGCCTCGCCCGCGACCGCGCGGGCCAGCAGGGTCTTGCCTGTGCCGGGCGGGCCGTAGAGCAGCACGCCCTTGGGGATCTTCGCGCCGATCGCTTGGAACTTGGCCGGGGCCTGCAGGAACTCCTTGATCTCCTGGAGCTCCTCGATGGCCTCGTCGGCGCCGGCGACGTCGGCGAACGTGGTCTTGGGGGTGTCTTTGGTGATGAGCTTGGCCTTCGACTTGCCGAAGTTCATCACCCGGGAGCCGCCGCCCTGCATCTGGTTCATGATGAACAGGAAGATCAGCACGATGATGACGATCGGCAGGAAGCTCACCAGGATGCTGAGCAGGAAGTTCTCCTGGGGCACCTCGGTGGTGAAGCTCTTCGTCTTGTTGGCGTCGACCTGGGCCTGCAGCTCGTCGGTCAGCTTCGCGCCGTAACCGCTCACCCAGTTGGACTGGATCAGCTTCGCCGGGGCGTCACCCGGCCGGACGACGATCGGCTTGATGAGGGTGAGCTCGACCCGATTGTCCTTGTCGACGACCTTGGCGCTGGTGAAATTGCCGGCGCGAATCTGCTGAAGGACCGTGGACGTGTCGGCCTGCTTGAAATTGCCCCCGCCGCTCCAGAGCTGGGTGACGAGCAGGAGCAGCACGACGATGCCCAGGATCCACAGCAGTGGCCCACGTGTAAATCGCTTGAGATCCATCCGATGCGGAACCCCTTGCGGGCCCGTCCCTTCCTGACCATGGCCTGGAACCCCGGGCTGGCCCGGGGCCGCGGCATCCGACACCGCGACTTCTGACTACCCGAAGGGGACTTGCGGTCACCCTTCCGGAGTCTGAAGGTACACCGGCACGGCGCACGGAGGGACCCGCCCGCTACACCGGTCTTGCCCTATCAACGTACGTCACGTTGCGCGATGTTCCCGGCCATGGCCGGGATTACTACTTATAAACGTGCGGCGCGAGCGTTCCGATGAACGGCAAATTGCGGTAGCGCTCCGCGTAGTCGAGCCCGTAGCCGATGACGAACTCGTTGGGAATGTCGAAGCCGACGTATTTCACGTCGATCGGCACCTTCACCGCGTCCGGCTTGCGCAGCGCGGCGCAGATCTCCAACGACGCCGGATTGCGCGACTTCAGGTTTTCCAGCAGCCAGTGGAGGGTCAGGCCCGAGTCGATGATGTCCTCGACGATGAGGACGTGGCGGTTCAAGATGTCGGTGTCGAGGTCCTTCAGCACCCGTACGACGCCGGATGACTTGGTGCCCGCGCCGTAGGACGACACCGCCATCCAGTCCATCTGCACCGGCACGTGCAGGGCTCTGGCCAGGTCGGCCATCACCATGACCGCGCCCTTCAGCACGCCCACGAGCAGGACGTCCTTGCCCGCGTAGTCCTCGTCGATGCGCCCGGCAAGCTCTTTGATCTTGGCCTGGAGGTCGTCCTCGGGGATGAGGACCTTCTCCAGGTCTTTGCCCATGTCGGCAGCGTCCACCTGTGGTTCCTTAAACGATGGGACTGATGGCGAGTATCAGGGTGCCATACCGCCGAACTGCGGACAGACCTCCGGGTAGATCCACCGCCTTCTGCCCGTGCCATTGCGTGACCAGCCGATCGACCGCCAGCACGTGGGTGGCGGAAAGCGCGCCGGAGGGCGTGCCCGCCGCGATGGCCGCGCGCCGCAGCACCCTGCGGCGCACGGCGTCGGGCAGTTTCTCCAACTCGGGTACGGACAGGATGACGGACTCTCCGATATCGCTAAGAGCGCAATTCGGGAACGCCGATTCGGCCCACTGGTCGAGGGCGTTGGCGTCCTCCCGCGCCATTCCGGCGGTCCGCGCGAGCGCCTCGGCCACCCCCGGGCCGAGTTCCTCGTCGAGCATCGGCAGGATCCGCTTCCTGACGCGGACGCGGGTGTAGCGGGGGTCGTCGTTGTGCGGGTCGTCCCAGGGGACGAGGGACATGGCCGCGCAGGCGGCGACCGTCGTGGCCCTGGACAGGCCGAGGAAGGGCCGGCGGTAGCGGCCCGCGCGGGCGGCCATGCCGGAGATCGAGCGCAGCCCGCTCCCCCTGGCCAGGCCCAGCAGGACGGTCTCGGCCTGGTCGTCGCGGGTGTGGCCGAGCAGGACGGCGGCGGCCCCCAGGCGGTCGGCCGCCTCGGCCAGCGCGGCGTACCTGGCCTCGCGGGCGGCGGCCTCGGGACCGCCGTCGGTGCCGACGGTGACGGTGAGCACCTCGGCCGGGGCCAGGCCGAGACCGGCGGCGATGCCGGCGACCTGCCGGGCGCGATCGGCCGAGCCCGGCTGGAGCTGGTGGTCGACCGTGACCAGGCCCGCGCGCAGGCCGGCGCGGGGGGCGACGAAGGCCAGCGCCGCCGCCAGGGCCAGCGAGTCGGCGCCGCCGCTGCACGCGGCCAGGACCAGCGCGCCGGTGCCGGCGAGGTCGGTCAGCGACTCGCGGACGGCCCGGCGCACGTCGGCGACGGCTGGACGGGGACCCACAGGAGCCATTGTCCCGGCTGGAGGAACCGGCCGCACGCCACGCGCACGGCCGGGTCCCCCGGGGACGGGAAGGTCAGGCGGGAAGGGCCGGGGTGCCGATGACGCGGTGGATCCAGGCGTCGGGGTCGGCGATCTCGGGGGTCGTGGGCAGGGTCTCCGGGGAGGTCCAGACCTTGTTGAAGCCGTCCATGCCGACCCGGTCGACCACCTTGCGGACGAACGCGGAGCCCTCGGCGTACTGCTTCATCTTGACCTCGATGCCCAGCAGGCGCCGGACCGTGCGGTCGAGCCGGGAGCCGCCCTCGCGGCGCTGGGCGAACTTGGCGCGGATCTCCGAGACCGACGGGACCACCGAGGGGCCCACGGCGTCCATGACGAAGTCGCCATGGCCCTCCACCAGGGTCATCACGGCCGTCAGGCGGTCGAGGATCTCCTTCTGGGCGGGCGACTGGATGGCGTCGATCAGGTTGCCCTCGCCGCCCCTGACCACGTCGGCCACCGTGTCGGCGGCGTTGCGCAGGCGGTCGAGGAGCGTGGGCAGGTCGAGGTCGGAGGCGAGGAGGAACTCGGTCATCTGCGACCTGACGTACTCGCGCAGCCAGGTGACGCCGGTGAACTGCACGCGGTGGGTCTCCTCGTGGAGGCACACCCACAGGCGGAAGTCGCGGGGCACGACGTTCATCTCGCGCTCGGCGTGGACGATGTTGGGCGCCACGAGCGTCAGCCGGCCGGTCGGCTCCTGGCCGGTCGGGTCGGGCGGCAGGAACAGCTCGTACTGGCCGAGCACCCGGGAGGCGAGGAAGGCGAGGACGGCCCCGACCTCGACGCCGGTGATGCGCGAGCCCACCGCGGTGACGATGGCGGGCGGCGGGTTGTCTCCGCCGCCCATGCGCTGGGTCAGCGGTTCGAGGACCACGCGGAAGCCCTCGACGTTGGCCTTGATCCAGCCCGGCCGGTCGACGATGGTCGCGGGCTGCGGCGCGGTCTCGGTGTGGATCTTCGTGAACTCGCGCACGTGGCCCTCGGCCTCACGTGACAGCGTGCGGAGCTCGGCGACGGCCTGCCTGGCCTCCTCCTTGCTCACCTGAGGACCGGGGCGCACCAGGCGCGTGCCGGTCGTGACGGCCAGATCCCAGTCGATCACCTGCATGACGTCCACCGTACGTTGTTCTCGTCACGCCTGCGAAGAAGCGGCGGTCAGGATCGCGCGACGATCGCGGCGAGCCTGTCGAGCACGGGCTCGGCGTTCACCGGCACGTCGTCGGCCAGGAAGGCGAAGGTGACCAGCCGGCCGTCTTTGGTGGTGGCGAGGCCCGCCAGGGTGTTGACGTTGTTGAGGGTGCCGGTCTTGGCGCGGACGAGGCCGACCTGGCCCTTGCTGTCGGCGCGGGTGAAGCGCTTGCCGTTGCCCAGCGTGCCGGAGAAGCCGGCGACCGGCATGCCCGAGTCGACGGCTCGCAGCTCGGGATGCGCGGCCGAGCCGGCGATGGCGATGATCCTGGCCATGGCGTCGGCGCTGACCCGGTTGCGGATGGACAGGCCGCTGCCGTCGGCGACGCTGACGCCCTTGGTCACGCCGAGCCGCCGCATGACCCCGATCACCGCCTCCGCGGCCCCCGCGTACGACGCCTCCTTGCCCTCCTTGATGGCGACGTGCCTGGCCAGGGCCTCGGCCATGTCGTTGTCGCTGTGGGTCAGGGTGTGCTCGACCAGGGCGTACAGGGGGGCGGAGTCGACCTTGCCCAGCTCGGCGGCGCCCGCCGCGGCCCGCTCCTGGCGGATGTCCTTGGAGACGGTGACGCCGTACCTGGGCAGCAGCCGGGCGAAGGCGGCGGCGGCGTACGCGGCCGGGTCGGGCACGCGGGGCCGGGCGCCGGGGCGCTGGCGTCCCTCGTCCATGGCCAGGGCGTGGACGGGGGCCGCCTCGCCGTCGGGCACGTAGTTGGGCTTCCAGCCGGGCGCGACGGTCGGCCCGGTGAACAGGCTGTCGTCGTAGGAGAGCGTGACCTTCCTGACGCCCTTGGCCTTCAGCGCGGCGGCGGTCCGGGCGGCCAGGGTGGCGAGGGAGGCCTGCTTGGGGTAGCCGGGTTTGGCCGACGGCCCGGCGAGCATCGGGTCGCCGCCGCCCACCAGGACGATCGCGCCGGGCGCGCGGCCCTGGACGACGCGGGTGGAGAAGCGGGTGTCGGGGCCCAGCGAGGCGAGCGCCGCCGTGGTCGTGACGACCTTGTTCGTGGAGGCCGGGGTGATGCCCGTGTCGGGGTTGGCGGCGAAGATCCGGGCGCCGGTGGCGGCGTCGAGCACGACCGCGCCCACCCGGCCGCCGAGTGCTTTGTCACCCAGCGCGTCGGTGAGCTGGCGGGTCAAAGTACTCTTAGTCGGGAGAGGTCCGTTCCCTGACGTCGCCGAAAGCTGGGCCAGCACAGGCCCCGAGGTGACCACGGGGGCGGGGGGGATTCCCCGGGGAGACGCCGTCGGCCCGATCGGTGACGGCTGCCTCGTCAGCGCGCTCAGGTTGAAGTCGCTGGTCATGGCGTAGACGCCGATGACGATCGTGACGATCTGAAGCACGGCGAGAGTGGCCAGCATCATCGAACGCTCGTGCCGCGCCACGTCGCCTGACCTCTCTCCTGGTGTTCGCCTACGAGACATTAACGCCCAGCCGGGACTTCCCGGGGGCCTTGAGCGGAGGAACCGCGGTGGAGTTCGACGTTGTCGTTGAGATTCCCAAGGGGCAACGGAACAAGTACGAAGTGGACCACGAGACCGGAAAGATCAGGCTTGACCGGCTCCTGTTCACCTCCACGCAGTACCCCGCCGACTACGGCTTCATCGAGAACACCCTCGGCGAGGACGGTGACCCGCTCGACGCGCTGGTGCTGCTCCAGGAGCCGACGTTCCCGGGGTGCTACATCACCTGCCGCGCGGTCGGCATGTTCCGGATGACCGACGAGAAGGGCGGCGACGACAAGGTCCTGTGCGTGCCCTCGACCGACCCCCGGATGCACCACATCCAGGACATCCACCACGTGTCGGAGTTCGACCGGCTGGAGATCCAGCACTTCTTCGAGGTCTACAAGGACCTTGAGCCCGGCAAGTCCGTCGAGGGCGCCAACTGGGTCGGGCGCATCGAGGCCGAGGCCGAGATCGAGCGCTCGTTCCACCGGGCCAAGGACGCGGGTCACCACTGATCCTCACCGGGGCCTGGTGGCGCCCACCAGGTCCCCTCTCCAGATCGGGGCGACCCGTACCACGTCGCCGGTCTGGGGCGCGTGCACCATCTGGCCCTGGCCGACGTAGATGCCCACGTGGTGGATCGTGCCGGGGTCCTCGGTGATGCGGCCGAAGAACAGCAGGTCGCCGCGGCGGAGCTGGTCCAGCGGCACGTGCGGGCCGGACGTCCACTGGGTTCCGGTCCAGTGGTCCAGGCGCACGCCCACCTGCTCCCAGGCGCGCATGACCAGGCCGGAGCAGTCGTAGGTGTCGGGGCCCGCGGCGGCCCACACGTACGGCTTGCCGAGCTGGGTCAGCGCCCAGTTGGCGGCCAGGTTGCCGCCCGCCGATCCCGCCGACAGGCCGGCCGCCGACAGGGCCAGGGCCCGCCGTCTGGCCAGCAGCTCGGCGTGGCTGCGGGCGGCGTTCACCCGGTGCTGGAGCTGACGCCGCTCCACCCGGAGGGTGCGCGTCTCGCGGCGCTGCCGGGCGACGGCCGCCTCCGCGGCCAGCTTCGCCCGCCGGGCGCGCTCCGAGGCGGCCTGCCGGGCGTCGTAGGCGTTCTGCGCCTGCGTCCGCAGGATGGCGGCGACCTCCTGGGCGTCGCGCATCCTGCGCAGGATCTGGGCCCGCTCGTCGCCGAGCTGGCCGAGCACGCTCGCCCGGTGCAGGAAGCCGTCGACGCCGCCCTCGTCGATGAGCATGCCGACGATCGGGTCCAGCGCCGTCATCCCGCCGTAGCTCTGCGCGGCGAGCAGCGCGACGGCCTGCCGGGCGCGCTCGGCCTCGGCGTCGGCCGCCGCCTGACGCGCCTGGGCCTGCGCGTACGACTGCTCGGCCTGCCGGAGCCGGACCAGCTCGCCGTTGTACGCCTCCACCTGCCGTTCCACGGCCGCGGCCAGCTCGTCGAGCCTGGACTGGGCCACGGCCAGCCCGGCGCTGGCCACCCCCAGCTCCTTCGAGCGCTCGCGGGCGGCCGCGCGCGCCTTCTTCACGTCCTTGGCCGACGGCATGGGGTCGGCCAGCACCGGCGAGCCCGGAGTGAGCGGACACAGGGTGGCCAGCAGGACGCACGCCAGGAGCCCAGCCCGAAATGCGCGCATAGGTCCCCCCGGAAACAGATGGTTACTCTATGCACACAGTTCCCAGCGCTTTCATGCGCGTAACGTCATCACCGCAGGCGGAAGAGCCGTTCTATCCACGGACGGATTCCGGTGACCACCGGCCGGGCGGCCCGCGGGTAGGTGAAGACGGGGGTCCGGACGCCGTACGCGGCGTGCAGCTCGGCGGCCTTGCACCAGTCGGCGGTCACGCGGGCCGCGGCCCATGCCGCCGCGATGGCCGGTCTGGCCTCCGGATGGCGGTCGTAGGTCTGGAAGAGGGTCATCGTGGCGTCGGCGGCGGCGTGACCGTCGCCCGGGTAGGCGGTGCCGGCCAGGTAGGGGGCGGTGACGCGGCCGCCGTGGCAGGTGTCGAGCACCCAGGTCCAGTTGGCCGTCACCAGCCCGAGCACGGGCTCGGGGACGTCGGCGGCGGCGCCGTACATGCGGTCCTGGCGGGGGCCGGTCAGGCGGCGGGCGTCCCACAGCCAGTCGAGCTCGTCCGGCTGCGGGCCGCCGGCCAGCCAGGACAGCACCGCCAGGCCGCGCGCGGTGCGCAGGCGGCACAGGTCGAGCACATGGCGCAGCATGCGGGGGCCGCGGTCGAGCCAGGTCGGCCAGTCGACGCGGTGTCCCCTCGGCACCAGCTCGGCCACCCGCCCCGGAACGGGCGACGGGCAGACCCGGCGCCCCAGATGCGCATCCTGACGCACCTCGAACGCCTCCACGAAGCGCCCGGCGAGCCGGTCCTGGTGCGTCTCCAGAAGCTCCACGGGGTGCTCAGCCGCTCTCGACGGGGGTGACGGGCTCCTCGGTGGGGGTGTGCGTGGGGGCGGGCGTCGCCGTCTCCGAGGGCGTGGTGGTGGGCGCGGGCGTCTCGGTGGGCGTCGGGGCGGGGGTGGGGGTCGGCACCGGCGGGGTCCGGGTGGGCGGGCGCGTGCCGGGTTCGCCGTGCGGCGGACGGCCCGGCTCGCCGTGCGGCGGATGACCCGGGTGGCCGGTACGGCCGGGCAGACCGGGCTGGCCGTACGTCGGCTCGCCGGGGTCCTCGCCGGGCGGGTCGGTCTGCGGCGGGCCGTCGGGCGTCGGCCGCGGCTCGCCGGGCGCGGATTCGGCGGGCGGCGAGCTCGCGTACGTGGGCACGAGCACGGCCGGCGGCACCGGCGTCGTCGAGCCGAGCATGCCGAACGGCTCGGGCGCGGCGCTGTCGAGGATGGGCGCTACGGTCAACTGGGCGTCCTGCGGGTCGGGTTGCCAGGGCAGTCTGATGCCGGGCGGCTCGCCGGTGGCGGGGAACGCGGCCGTCGCCACCCCGGCGAGACCGCCGTTGTCCTTGCCGAACTGGTTGAAGATCACTGCTATCGCCACCACGGTCGCGACCGCCGCCAGCGCGCCCGCCACCGCCTGAGGCCACCTTCGAGCCGCCGTCTGCGTGGGAACGGGAAATCCGGCGGCGTCCAGGGAGGCCGTGCGCCGGGCGACGTAGCGGCGGTAGGGCAGCAGCTCGGGGTCGGCGAAGCAGCTCATGACCCTGATGCGCAGGGCCTCGGGCAGCGCGGCGGCGGGCAGCAGGCCGAAGACCTTGGCGGCCGAGGCCTGGCGGGCGCGGTGGGGGGCGCAGACCTCGCAGCGGGCGACGTGCCCGACCAGGTGCTCGCGCATCTCCCTGGTGAGGTCGCCGGTGAAGCCGGCCAGGATCCGCGCCCGGCGCGGGCAGTCGTAGGGGCCCTTGCGCGCCAGGATCTCGGCGGTGACGGCGTCGGTGAGACGATCGCGCGCCTGCTCCCTGGCCTGCTCGACCTGGCGCGGCGGGATCGCGAGCACCTGGGACAGCTCGGCGGTGTCCAGCGCGTGCCTGGTCGCCAGCTCCAGCACCTCGCGGTCGGCGACGGGCAGGCTCACGACCGCGTTCCAGGCCATGAGCCGCAGGTCGGCGTCGGCGGGGTCGTCCAGCGGCGGAGCCTCGGCCAGGACCTCGTCGGCGCCGGGCGGCGCGGCCATCCGGCGGCGCAGGCACTCCTGCCGGGCCAGGGCGAGCAGCCAGACCCGGAACCTGTCCGGCTGGGACAGCGCGCCCGCGTGCGCCTCGGCGGCGATCAGCGTGTCACGCAGGGCCACCTGGGCGCTGTCGGTGTCGAGCAGGAGGGACCAGCAGTAGCGGTAGACGTTCTCCGCGTGCGTGTCGTAGAGCGCGGCGAGGGCTCCCGGGTCGCGGGTGCGGAGTGCCTCCACCAGGACGCGGTCATTCATGTGACCGAAGGTAATGGATCGGTAACTAGTAGTTCTACCGGTTCCGCCGCTTCTACCGCGACCCCGCCAATTTCCCAAGCAATTTGTTCGGACTAATGCCGATTATTGCTTTACCTGTCCCATGGCCTCGCTCCCCCGGTCCACCGCGAACGGCTCGGAGGTGGGCTTGACCGTGTGCACCGGGAGCGCGCCGCCCATCGCCAGGTCCTCGTAGGGACGGCCGGTCGAGCCCCAGGTCCGGGCGGTGACGTCGGTCTTGGCGACCTTGCTGTCCTTGGGCAGTCCGGCCACGGTGAGGATGAACCTGGGCGGGCTGCCGGCCTTCACGTCGTCCACGAACGTGCTGCCGCCGCCGAGCAGTTTGCCGGCCGCGTCGCGCAGCAACGCGTTCACCACCAGGCTGCTCGCCGGCAATTGATACGGATTCCCGACATAGCCGGTAATAAGGTAAGAGCCGTCTTTTTGGCGCATTGTCTGGACGCGCGTGATCGGGAACGACTGGAACGACGACGGGATGCGCGCGGCGGACCGCCACTGCGCCGGACGGTACTGGATGGTCACCTTCACCGGCTTCTCGGCGGCGGACGCCTGGCCGGTGAAGGCCAGGGAGCCGCCCGGCGGCACGGCGTCGAGCGGCTGGTCCATGCGCACCACCTCGGTGCCGGCGGCGTCGCGGCCCACGATGGTGGCCACCACATGCTCACCGAAGTGCCACGGGTTGGCGTTGCTGAGCACGCCCGCCCAGTTGACGGCGTAACCGTCGGTGGACTTGGCGATGTTCGAGACCTGCTCCTTGAGAACGAGCGGCTTGAGCGATTGGGCGGGCTGGTCCTCACTTGAACAACCGGCGAGGCAGATCGCCCCGAGTGCGAGGAGGCTGACGGTTCGGCTACGCGGGATCACTTTGCCGTGATAACCCGTGCATGGGCACGGCTGGCAGATGACACGCGCCGGGCGTACCAACTCTTTAACGCCTCCGGACGACCCTCGTCTCGTCCCACACCGGCTCGGACGACTCGTAGACCGTGCCGTCGGAGCCGAAGACCAGGAAACGGTCGAAGTCGGCGGCGAACCAGCGGTCGTGGGTGACCGCCATGACCGTGCCGTCGAACGCGTCGAGGCCCACCTGGAGCGCCTCGGCGCTGGCCAGGTCGAGGTTGTCGGTCGGCTCGTCGAGCAGGAGCAGCGTGGCGCCCGACAGCTCCAGCAGCAGGATCTGCAGCCGCGCCTGCTGGCCTCCGGACAGCGTGTCGAACCGCTGCTCGGCGATCAGCCCGGCCAGCTCGTAGCGGGCCAGCGCCTTCATGGCCTCGTTCTTGAGCTTGGCGTGCTCGTTCATCACGATCTCGACCGGGGTGCGGCCGAGCAGGTCGGGACGGGAGTGGGTCTGGGCGAAGTGCCCCGGGACGACCCGGGCGCCGAGCCTGGCCACGCCGGTGTGCGCGACGGGCTCGCCGGCCACCAGGCGCAGGAAGTGGGACTTGCCCGAGCCGTTGGAGCCGAGGACGGCGACCCGCTCGCCGTACCAGATCTCCAGGTCGAACGGGCGCATCAGGCCGGTCAGCTCAAGGCCCTCGCAGATGACCGCGCGCTTGCCGGTGCGGCCGCCGCGCAGGCGCATCTTGATGTTCTGGTCGGCGGGCGCCTGCTCGGGCGGGCCCGCCTCGACGAACCTGCGCAGCCGGGTCTGGGCCGCGTGGTACGGGGCGGCCATGCCGTCGTTGTACCTGGCCTTGTTCTTCAGCATGTTGACCAGGGCCTTGAGCTTGGCGTGCTCTTCGTCCCAGCGCCTGCGCAGCTCGTCGAGCCGCTCGTTGCGGGCCTTGCGGGCCTCGGCGTAACCGGCGAAGCCGCCGCCGTGGATCCAGATGTTGCCCGACTCGACCGTGACGATGCGGTCGGCGGCGTTGGCGAGGAGCTGGCGGTCGTGGCTGACCAGCAGCACGGTCTTGGGCGTCTCGCGCAGCTGCTGCTCCAGCCACTCCTTGCCGGGCACGTCGAGGTAGTTGTCGGGCTCGTCGAGCAGCAGGGTCTGGTCGGGGCCGCGCAGCAGCGCCTCCAGGACGAGCCGCTTCTGCTCGCCGCCGGACAGGGTGGCCACGTCGCGGTACTTCACCCGGTCGAACGGGACGCCGAGGGCCGAGACCGTGCAGGTGTCCCAGAGCACCTCGATCTCGTAGCCGCCGGCGTCGGTGTAGTCGCTGATGGCCTGCGCGTAGCGCATCTGCGCCTTCTCGTCGTCGCGCTCCATCATCACCAGCTCGGCCGCGTCGAGCCGCTCGGCCGCCTGCCGCACGGCCGGCGGGGCGACGCCGAGCAGCAGGTCGCGCACGTTGCTCCCGTCGCGCACGTTGCCGATGAACTGGCGCATCACGCCCAGCCCGCCGGAGCTGGTGACGCTGCCCTCGACGGGCTCCAGGTCGCCCGCGACCAGGCGCATGAGGGTGGTCTTGCCCGCGCCGTTGGGCCCGACGAGCGCCGCCTTGACACCGTCGCCGATCCGGAAGGAGACGTCGTTGAGCAGGGGCCTGCCGTCGGGCAGCACGTACGTCAGATGTCCTACTTCAACGTGGCCCATCCGGGCAGGCTACCGGCCGCCCGCGACCACCGGCACCCGGTTTTCGGCCGGTGATCAGGGGGCCCTGGACAGCAAGTGATCTAATGACTAGAACTGTACGGGACTCCCCCAGCCCCTAGGAACCGGTGATGACGCGATTCCGCTCCTCCCTCGTCCCCCTCGCCGTCGCCCTGCTCGGCCTGGTCGCCGTCCCGCAGCAGGCGTGGGCCGCGCCGCCCAAGCCGGTGCCGCCGTCGGCCGGCGTGCCGCGGGAACCGTCCGGGCCGGTCTCGGCGTGCGCGCCCACCGTGCGCGGCGCGTCCGTGGACGCCCGGCTGACCAGCCTGTTCACCTCGTACGGCAACGACAACAGCCGCCTGGACGACTGGACGGGAGCCGACGGCACCTACTCGCTCCGGCTGCCGAACGGCCGTGAGCTGTGGGTGTTCTCCGACACCTTCCTCGGCCAGGTCGACGCCGACGGCTCCCGGCCGCCCGTCGTCGAGGAGGGCGGCAGCACCGTCTTCCTGAACAACTCCTTCGCCGTCGAGCGGGACGGGCGGCTGTCCACGGTCCACGACGGCACGGCCGCGAAGCCCGAAGCCGTGATGCCGCCGCGCGACGACAAGCACTGGTTCTGGGCCGGGGACGCCACGCTGGCCGGCGGCCTGGTCGAGGTCACCTACCAGGAGTACGAGCGGTTCGGCCCCGGCGCGTGGGACTGGCGCTGGCACCGCAACGTGGTGGCGAGGTTCGCGCCCGGCCGGCTCGACCAGCCGGTCAGCGTGCACGACCTGCCCTCGGGCCACGGCGTCTCCTGGGCCTCCGGCCTGCTGAAGGACGGCGGCTACACCTACGTGTACGGCGTCGAGGACCTCGGCTCGGCCAAGTACATGCACCTCGCCCGGGTCAGGGGCCAGAGCCTGCTCGGCACGTGGGAGTTCCGCACGGCCGACGGCTCGTGGTCACCGGACGAGACCGACTCGGCCCGCATCATGGGCGGGGTGGCGAACGAGTACAGCGTCACCCGGGTCGGATCCGGATATGTCCTGATCACGCATGACACCACCGAGGTGCTCAGCCCCAACATCGTGGCCTACTCCTCCTGCTCGCCCACCGGCCCCTTCACCGGCAAGCAGCACGTCTACACCACCCCCGAGACCAGCGGGAACGTCTTCACCTACAACGCCCACGCCCACCCCGACGTCGCCGGGAACGGCCTGGTGGTCTCCTACAACGTCAACAGCTTCGTCAACACCGACCACTACCGGGACGTGTCGATCTACCGGCCCAGGTTCCTGGACGTGACGTTCGGGTGAGGCGCAACTGGGCGGCGCGCCTGCGGCATTTCACCCTCGACGGGCTGCGGGCGGTCACGCTGGAGAACGAACGGCTGCGCGTGACCGTCCTGCCGGACAAGGGCGGCGACGTGGTGGAGTTCCTGCACAAGCCCACCGACACCGACTTCGTCTGGCTCTCCCCGCAGGGCCTGCGCGACCCGCGCGACCACCGTCACGGCGCGGCCGACGACGTCGCCCAGTTCGTCGACCACTACGAGGGCGGCTGGCAGGAGGTCTTCCCCAACGGCGGCGCGCCGAGCGAGTACCGGGGCGCGCGCCTGGCCCAGCACGGCGAGGTCGCCGGGCTGCCGTGGTCGTGCGAGGTGGTGGCCGACCGCGCGGAGGAGGTCGCGGTGCGGCTCGCCGTGCGGACCCGGCGGCTGCCGTACCGGGTGGAGAAGGTGTTCCGGCTCCGGGCGGGCACGGCCGCGCTGGAGGTCGAGGGGCGGGCGACCAACGAGGCGGACCTCGCGCTGCACGCGATGTGGGGCCAGCACATCGTCTTCGGGGCGCCGTTCCTGCGGGCCGGCGCGCGGATCCGGCTGCCCGAAGGCGTGCGGGTGATCCCGCACGCGACGCCGATCGGCCCGGCCGGGCGCCGGGTGCGGGCCGGCGGGCCGTGGCGGTGGCCGGTGGTGCCCGCCGACGGGGGCGGGGAGACGGACCTGAGCGTGGTGCCCGAGCGGGGCGGGCCGAGCGACATCGTGTACCTCACGGGTTTCCCGGAGGGTTGGTACGAAATTTCAGGGGATATCGGTATCCGGGTGGAGTGGGATGCGGCGCTCCTCCCCTACCTGTGGATGTGGCAGGAGCTCGGCGCGTCCACCGGCTACCCCTGGTGGGGACGGGCCTGCACGCTGGGGCTCGAACCGTTCGCCGGCATGCCGACCGACGGCCTGGCCGCCGCCGTGGCCAACGGCAGCGCCCTGTCGCTCGGACCGCAGGAGACCAAGGTGTCGAGATGGCGCGTGGAGGTGCTGGCGTGAGTGAGTTCTCCGGCAAGGTGGCGCTGGTCACCGGCGGATCGATGGGCATCGGGCGGGCGGTGGTCGACCGGCTGGCCGACGGCGGCGCGAACGTGGTCTTCTGCGGCGTGGACGAGGACGCGGCGCTCGACAGCGAGCACGTCACCGGCGTCGTCGCCGACGTGCGCCGGGCCGGCGACATGCGCGACCTCGTGGACCTGGCCGTGACCAGGTACGGCGGCCTCGACGTCGTCGTCACCTGCGCCGGCGTCCAGCGGTACGGCACGGTCGAGGACACCCCGGAGGAGGTGTGGGACGAGGTCATGGACGTCAATCTCAAGGGCGTCTACCTCACCTGCAAGGCCGCCGTGCCGAGGCTCAGGGAACGCGGCGGCGGCTCGATCGTGGTCATGTCGTCGGTGCAGGCGTTCTCGTCGCAGGCGCAGGTGGCCGCCTACACCGCGAGCAAAGCCGCCCTGAACGGCCTGACCAGGGCCATGGCGCTCGACCACGCGGCCGACGGCATCCGGGTCAACGTGGTCTGCCCCGGCTCGGTGGACACCCCCATGCTGCGCTGGGCGGCCGACCTGTGGCGGGGCGACCTGTCGCAGGAGGAGCAGGTCGAGCAGTGGGGGAAGGCCCATCCGCTGGGCCGCGTGGGCCGCGCGGAAGAGGTGGCCGAGCTGGTGGCGTTCCTGGCGGGGCCGCGTTCGTCGTTCATCACCGGGGCCGAGCACCGCGTGGACGGCGGCCTGCTGGCCCGGAACCCGGCGGCGCTCCCCGACTAGGTCGAGTAAGTCCCCAGTCGCCTCCCGAACCTGGCAATCGTTGCGTCAATCCGGCGAAGTGCCAGGTGGTGAGCCTGGTAACCAAGGTCTCTGCGTGTATTCGAGGGTGGGTCCCGAGCCCCCTCACAGCACGCTTGGTACGGGTTCCGAAACGACTCACCGATCTAGGAGAGACCTGTGAGGCTCACCAAGAAGGCCGCCGGCTTCATCGCCGCGGCCGCGCTGTTCACCGTGGTCGTCCCGGCTGCCGCGGCTGAGGCCAGCCCACGCTCGACGTGCTACGGCGGCCGCGTCTGCCTGTACGCCGGTTTCGACTACAACCGGGGCCAGAGCGACCACTGGCGCGACTTCACGGCCGACGACTCCGACCTGGCCGACAACAACTGGCTGAACTGGGACTTCAGCAACACCTGGCACAGCATGGACAACGAGACCAGCTCCGTCAGGAACCGGGTCGGCTGCAGCGCCACCCTCTGGCAGCACGCCGACTACACCGGTGCGCACAGCACCTTCACCCACAACTCCAACGACGGTTACCTGTCGAACAACGCCATCGGCAACAACCGCACCAGCTCGATCGACATCTGGTGCCGCTGAGAAATAACGGGAGTGCCGGTTTCCGGGCTTGGCCGCCGGAAACCGGCTGTCGCGGCCTCCTCGCGGGCGCGCTGCTGCTGTCCGTCGCGGCCTGCGCCGCCGGCGAGCCCGTACGCGAGCGGCCCCCGGCGGGCGTGACCTCGGTGTCGCAGCTCGTGTTGCCGTTCGACGCCTACAAGCCGACTCCCGAGCAGCGGGCCGTCCTGGGCAATGCCCACAACCACCTGGTCGCGCGGTGCATGAGCCGCCGCGGCCTCACCGTCACCCCACCCGCGGAGGACGCCGCCGAGCTGGCGGCGATCGACCCGGGCAACTCCCGCCGCTACGGCGTCGTGGACACCTCGGCCGCCCAGCGGTACGGCTACCACCTGGCCAGGCCCCCGTCCCCGGACACCACCGGCTCCTGGGTCAACAAGCTGCCCAAGCACACCCGCCACCGCCTGTACGGCACCGCCGCCGACCGCGGCTGCCTCGACCGCGCCTCCGCCGAGCTGGAGGGCGGCACCCGCCAGGCGGACTGGCCCTGGCTGGGCCTGCAGGACTCGCTCACCCTGGAACAGGCCGCCAAGCACGGCGGCGTGGCCGCGGCGACCAGGCGCTGGCAGTCGTGCATGACCCAGGCGGGACACCCCTACCCCGACCCGGAGTCGGCCATCGCCGACTCCCGCTGGAACCTGGAGAAGCCGGACGTGAGCGAGGAGGAGAAGCTGACGGCCGTCGCCGACACGACCTGCAAGTGGGCCTCGGGCCTGGTCGCCGCCTGGTTCTCGGCCGACGCCGAGCTTCAGCGCGCGGTCATCCGGGACAACCGGGAACGCTTCGACGCGCTCGCGGCCAGCCTGCGGCAGCGGCTGGAGCGCGCCTCACGCCTGCTGTCCGAGCACGAAGGCCGCCAGGTCGGCTGACTGGCGCAGCCTGCTGGGCTCGTGCGCGTACATCATGTGGCCGGCCTCGTAGTACTTGAACTCGACGTTGGCGGCCAGCTCGGCGGGCACGGGCAGGTGGGCGAAGGCGTGCTCGGCCGCGTAGTACGGCGTGGCGCCGTCGTGGTAGCCGCAGGCCACGTGCACGCGCAGGTGCGGGTTGGTGCGCATGGCGGCGCCGAGCCGGGCGGTCACGCTGACGTGCGCGCCCTCGAACTCCTTGAACGACCACGGGTACACCCGCTCGGTGAGCACCTCGTAGGGCAGGTCGTTGGCGTAGTCCAGCTCGGTCCGCACGTAGTGGTTGAGCGCGGCGCTGTAGGGGCCCATGATGGCGTTCGAGCTGGGGTCGGCGGCGAAGTGCTCGCGCCCGCCGTCGGGGTCCCAGCCGGTGAAGCGGCCGTCGAGCCTGCCGACGGTCAGCCGGCGGTCGCGCAGCAGTTCGGTGAAGAAGCGGATGTGCTCGATGCGCAGGTTGACGCGGTCGACGTAGTCCTCGGACAGGCCGGACAGCGCGGCGACCTTGGAGACGGCGGCGGCGCGCTCGTCCGGGGTGAGGCGGTTGCCGCGGGCCAGGGCCCAGGGGTAGTCGCGGGCGGCGTACTCCTCGGCCTCGCGCAGCACGTCGGCCAGCGGGCGGTCGCCGTGCAGCCCGTGATAGTGCGCGATGGCGGCATAGGTCGGGAGATAGAGGGCGTAGGCCAGGTCGTTGCCCTCGTTGAACTCCCCGGTCGCGTAGTCGAGCACCGAGGAGATCAGCATCACGCCGTTGAGGTACATGCCGTACCGCGACTGCAGGTGGTCGGCCAGCCCGGCCGCCCTGACCGTGCCGTACGACTCGCCGGCCAGGAACTTCGGCGACATCCACCGCGCGTTCCTGGTCGTCCACAGCCGGATCACCTCGCCGACCAGCTCCAGGTCGCCGCTGAACCCGTGGTACGGCTCGGCCTTCTCCCCCTCGGCCGCCCGCGAGTAGCCGGTGGACATCGGGTCGATGACGACCAGGTCGCTCACCTTGAGCAGCGTCTCGTCGTTGTCGGCCAGCGCGTACGGCGGCGGCAGGAGCGCGCCCGCGTCCCCCATCACGACCCGGCGCGGGCCGAGGATGCCGAGGTGCAGCCACACGCTCGACGACCCCGGCCCGCCGTTGAAGGCGAACGTGACCGGCCTGGTCAGCGGGTCGGCGTCGTCGAGGGTGTAGGAGGTGAGGAACACCTCGGCCTTCGGGCGGTGGCCGTCGAACGTGCCGTCCGTGAACACCTCCTCGCGCACCACCATGGTTCCGGTGGTGGCGGTGTACGCCTGACCGGTCGGCAGGGTGTGCCGGGTGGTGACGAGGTGGTCGGCGGGCTTCTTTGTCTGTACTTCGTCGGACATAGCGGCCAATTATGGGGCAACGTCCACCGAGATCGCGGGGTCGGCGAAGCGCTCGTTCGGGACGGTGGCGTACCAGCCGGGACGCCCCGGGTCGCGGTCGTAGGGATAGCCGCCGGTCTCCCGGTAGAACTCGGCGTAGCGGGCCACGCGATCGGGGTCGAGACGCACCCCGAGCCCCGGCCCGGAGGGCACCGCGATGGCGCCGTCCGCGTACGGCAGCCTGCCGCCCTCGATCACGTCGTCGCGCAGCTGGTGGTAGTGGGCGTCGGCGGCGTAGGTGAGGTTCGGCAGCACCGCGCCGAGGTGCAGCATGGTCGCGAGCTGGATGCCGAGCTCGCCCGAGGAATGCACGGCCACCCCGACCTGGAACGTGTCGCACACCCCCGCCGCCTTCACGCACGGCCGGACCCCGCCCCAGAACGTCGTGTCCAGCAGCACCACGTCGGCGGACCTGCGCAGCACGTTGGAGGCGAGCTGCTCGAAGTTGACGACCACCGTGTTGGTGGCGAGGGGCACCCTGACCTGCTCCCGGACGGCCCTGAGACCCTCCATCCCCCAGACGGGGTCCTCCAGGTAGTCGTTGTTCAGCCCCTCGATGGCCCGGCCGAACCGCAGCCCCTCGGCCACCGACAGGACGGCGTTGGGGTCGTACCTGAGCCGGTCGTCCGGGAACGCCTCGGCCAGGGCCCGGTAGCACTCCAGCTCGTAGTCCGGCGGGAAGACGCCGCCCTTGAGCTTGTGCACGGTGAACCCGTGCGCCTGCTTGAGCCGAGCGGCGTGCTCGACGAGCTGGCCGGGGGTGCGGATCTCCGGATGGCCGTCGGCGGCGTACCGGAAGAACAGGTAGGAGGCGAACGGGACCGTGTCCCGCAGCCGCCCGCCCAGCAGGTCGTGGACGGGCACGCCGAGATGCTGCCCCACGAGGTCGAGGCAGGCGAACTCGACGGCGGCCAGGAGCTGGGTGCGGTTGTTGTAGAGCGAGGCGGTCGGATTGGCGATCTTGAAGCGCAGCGCCTCCAGCTCGAACGGGTTGTGCCCCTTCAGGTACGGGACGAGCGCCCGGAAGGCCGACTCCGCGCTCTCCCCACCGCCGCCCATCTCCCCCAGGCCGACCAGCCCGTTGTCGGCCTCGACCTCGACGATCGTGCGCACGAACCGGCCCCAGTGGGCGCCGTTGCTGTGCCGCAGCGGCGCCTCCAGCGGGACGGCGACCGTCGTGGCCCGGATGTCAACGATCTTCACGCGCGCTTCCCTCCGACGAGGGCGACCCCGCAGGCGGGCAGCCGGACCTCGACCGGATCCCGTCCAGGGACCGTGACCGTCGCCGTCACCGGCTCGGCGGCCAGCGATTGCAACCGGACCACCTGCTCGCCGTCCACCCGGCCGATCGAGGTGATCAGCACGTCGGGGTGGTCCACCGAGGCGTAGGTCTCGGTGGCCCCGGGACCGCCGGTGATCAGCGCGCCGACGAACGGCTCGGTCAGCCCCGAGGCCGCCGCCGCCCCCAGCCTGCTGCCCTTGACGCCGGCCGCCGAGGTGACGGCGTACCGGAAGGTGGTCTCGCCCTGCTGCTGGGCCGGGAAATTGGTGTCCCAGATGTTGTTGAGCGCCCAGGAGTAGACCGTGCCGTCCTCCTGGTCGAGCGTGGGCGGGAACGGCGCGTACGGCATGTGGATGGTGCCGAGCTGCACCAGCGGCGCTTCCAGGGTGGCCCAGGCGACGGTCAGCTCGGGGTCCTCGAAGGCGATCCAGTGCCTGATCGGCAACATGTACTCGGCCGAACCGGGCACGCGCGGCACGCCGGGGCCGCCGACCCCGCCGGTCAGCTCCCAGGCCGTGGCCGGGCCGGTCGCGAACGGGAACGCCAGGAACACCGCCTCCTTGGCCGGGGTGCCCTGCTTGGCGAGCTGGTAGGTCAGATCGAGCCTGGGGACGCCCCGGTGCAGCTCGATCGTGGTGCGCAGCCAGTCGACGCCCTTGCCGTGGAGCTCGACGACCAGCTTCTCGCCGACCGCCGTGCGCAGGGCCCTGACGATCGTCGCGTTGCGGGCCACGGCCCGGTCGCCGAGGAGCGTCCTGTCGTGCGCCCCGACGTGGCCCGACAGGTGGTTGAAGTGCGGGGCGGTGGCGTAGCGGTCGTAGACGTACTGGCCGAAGCCGGCGGCGGCGTCGCCGTTGACCAGCTCGCGGCCGGCGGACTTGTCGAAGATCGAGCTGATGTGGCCCTCGCGGACGTCGTAGGCGACCCGGTAGAACTCGTTCTCGATCACGCCGTCCAGGTCCGGCTCGACCGGCTCGGGGGCCTGGCCCGGCCCGCGGACGACGTCCAGCCGCGCGTAGCCGAAGCCGGGGACGTCCGGCACGACCGCGTGCACGTGCCGGCCGATCGGGCGGGTCGGCCAGTCGTCGGGGTCGACGTACTCCTCGTGGTGCGGCACGGTCTCGCCGGTACGGGCGTCGACCAGCGTGATCGGCACGTCCACGGCCACCACGTCGCGCGGCAGGAACGCGCGCACCACGTCGGTGCGCGCCCTGGTGCCGGGGTTGAACACGGCGAAGGCGGCCAGGACAGCGCCTTCCGCGCCCGCGCTCTCCGGGGCCGGGGAGGAGAGGGCGGCGGCGAAGCGGCGGGTGGCGGCGTGCAGCAGGTCGGAGGCGTCGTCCTGGGCCTGGTAGGCGCCCGACGACTTGCGGGTCCACTGCAGGCCGCCGGAGTCGCCCGCCTCCTCGGCGTCCTCCCACGGGTTGGCCGCGCCCCAGGTGTGCTCGTTGAACAGGGCGACCTTGTCGTAGGCCGCGTCGATCTCGTCCGTGGCGTCCGTGCCGGCGATCGTGTGCAGGGTCTCGGCGACGCGCAGGGCCGACTGGGCCCGGCGCACGTAGCCGAGCGGGCGGGCGCCCGAGCCGAGCCCGTCGGCCCACCAGTCGGTCCAGTCGCCCTCGTGCACGGCCAGGCGGTCGTGGTAGCGCTCCTCGACGTGCTCGAAGAAGTCGCTGTTGACCGCCGAGCGCAGGCGCGGCCAGGCCCACGTCTCGTTCCACCGGCGGGCGATGGAGGCGGGCACTATCGACGGCCCGGCGTTGTCGGCGTGCGCGCCCTGCACCCGCAGGTGCAGCACGTCCAGCTCGTACGGCTCGCGCGGCGCGTCCGGCCCCTGCCACCCGAACGTCCCCGGCCCGTACGGGTAGCCCCGCGTGGCCAGCGCCGACAGGTAGCGCGGCAGCAGGTCGTCGGCCAGCTCGTAGGAGTCGGTCAGCCCGACCGTGTTGCCCTCCATGTACGCCATCCCGTGCGGCGTGTCGGTGAACCACACGAGCAGCTCGTTCCCGCTCGGCGCCCGCCACCGGAACGGCCTGGTCAGCTTGTCGCCGCCGTGCAGGTACGGCACCGACCGCCCGGCCCAGTTGTGCGCCGCGGCCAGATAACGCACGCCTGAGGCGTTGAGCGCGTCCACCAGGCCGACGACCGCGCCCGGCACGTCGGTGTGCATGGCGGACCTGGTGGCGAAGCCGTACCGGTCCTGGAGCTGGGCGGTGAAGCGGAGCTGGCGGTAGAGCTCCTCGGTCGAGCACGCCTCGGTGTGCAGCTGGAACGGCAGCGCGGTCACCTCGATCACGCCCGCCCTGGCCAGCGCGGCGAACGACTCGACCTGCCCGGCCGGCCGGGCGTCGAGCCATTTGAGCGCGGGCATCGACGACTCGACCGTCCAGCGGAACTTGGCGTCGTCCGGCCAGGAGGCGGTCTCCTCGGCCAGCCGCACGGCCGCGTCGAGGTAGTCGAGGTGGTGGCGGAGCACCGTGCCCTGGGGGTCGGTGTAGCCGATGTCCAGGTGCGAGTGGTGCACGACGAACACGCTCCACCTGCGCTGCGGGGTGACCGTGACCTGCGCGCTGCCGACCACGCCGGCGTCGTCGCGGCACTCCAGGGTGAGCGTGCGCGGCGCGTCCACCTCGGGCACCAGCAGCGTCACGTCCGTGCCGGAGGCGCTGTCGACGCCCACCAGCACGTGGGTCAGGGGTTGCGTGCTCGACACCCTGACCGCCTGGCGGCCGTCGTGCGTGAACAGCGGCAGCACCGCGACCCGCACCTCCAGCCCGCGCGCGCTGATCACCGGGGTCGAGGTGTCGTTGCGCAGCGCCTGCCTGATCCCGTCGTAGTCGGGGCTACCCAGGCTCCGCTGCAGCAACCGGCTCGTCATCTAAACACTCCCTAGGGACAGGCCCCGTGCGAAGAGGCGCTGGGTTGCCAGGAACAGCACGACCGTCGGCAGCGAGACCACCAGGCCCGCCGCCAGGCCGACGGGGACCGGGGTGCCGGCGTAGACGTCGGTCATCAGCCCGGCCAGGGCGGTCATGACCGGTCGTACGCTCTCGGTCTGGGTCAGCGTCAGGCCGAAGATGAGGTCGTTCCAGATGAAGGTGAACTCCAGGATGAACACCGCCGTCAGCGCGCTGAGCGAGATCGGCAGGTAGATGCGCCAGAAGATGCGCCACGTGGACGCGCCGTCCATGCGGGCCGCCTCGAAGATCGAGAACGCGACCCCCGTGTAGAAGTTGCGCAGCACGAACGCGGCCAGCGGCACGTTGATGGCGGTGTAGATCAGGATCATGCCGAGCCTGCTGTCGTACAGGCCGGCGTCGCTGTAGCCGACGAACAGCGGCACGAGCAGCATCTGGGACGGGAACACGGTGCCGCCGAAGATCAGCAGGAACCACCAGAACCCGTGGCGCAGCCGCAGCACCACGATCGTGTAGCCGGCCAGCGCCCCGATCACCACGCCGAGCAGCGGCGAGACGACCGCGTAGAGCGCGGTGCTGGCCAGGCTGCCGGTCAGGTCGGCGCTGTCCAGGGCGCGGCCGAAGTTGTCCAGCAGCGCGAAGTCGCCGGACGGCACCCACGCGCTGCCCGGGTCGTACGAGGCCGCCGGCCTGGAGGCGTTGACGACGAGCAGGTAGGTCGGGCCGAGCCAGATCAGCCCGAACACGATGAGCACGATGCGCCGGATCATCGCACCTGCCTCCTCAGGTAGAGGTAGGAGGCCAGCCCGGTGACCACGGTGAGCAGCACCGCGACCGCCGAGCCGTAGCCGTAGTCACTGGCCACGAACGTGTCGCGGTACATGGTCACCGCCAGCGTCTCGGAGCTGCGTCCCGGGCCGCCCTGTGTCAGCACCCACACGATGTCGAACGTCTTCAGGCTCGCCACCAGGGCCAGCCCGACCACGACCGCGGTCAGCGGGCGCATCAGCGGCCAGATCACGTGCCGGAACAGCCGCCAGCCGGAGGCGCCGTCCAGGCGGGCGGCCTCGATGGGCTCCTTGGGGATGGACTGCAGGCCCACGACGAACAGCAGCGTGTTCACGCCGAGCTGCTGCCAGGTCCACACCAGCAGCATGGCCAGCGTGTTGTCCGGCGCGACCTGCAGGAACGCGGTGTCCACGCCGAGCAGCCGGTTGGCGATCCCGTCGTGGGACAACACCGGGCTCCACACCATGGCCAGGCCCGCGCCGCTCAGCGCGTACGGCAACATGAACGGCACCCGGTACCAGGCGCCGCCCTTGATGTCGTAGGACAGCACCGCGACCAGCAGGCCGAGCCCGACCGGCAGCACCATCGTGCCGGCCACCCAGATGAGCGTGTTGCGGGTCGAGGTGAGCAGCGCGGGGTCGTCCAGCAGCTTGACGAAGTTGTGCACGCCGACCCACGCCGGGGGCTCCAGGCCGTCGTAGCGGGTGAGGCTCAGGTAGGCCGTCCACAGGAACGGCGCGTAGAGCAGCCCCGCGACCAGCACGGCCGCGGGCGCCACGTAACCGTGCCTGAACCGGCCCAGCATCGGGGTCCGGGCGCTCATCACTGATGCGTGGCCCAGTACTCGTCGGCGGCCTTCTGGATGGTGTCCAGCACTTCCTTGTACGTGCCGGGCTCGGTGACGAACTTGCCGAAGCCGTCGAGAGCGGCGGTCAGCACCGGCGGCGGCGTGGCTTCGAAGTAGCGGTTGACCAGGCGGTACTTGCCGCCGCCCGCGTCCTTGGTGACCGCGCCGAGCGCTTCGTCGGCGATCTCGACCTTCGGGTTGGCGCTCACGTCGCCCCTGGTGGTGGCCCACTTCTTCTGGGCGTCGGCGGTGGTCCACCACTTGAGGTACTTCAAGCTGGAGTCGGGGTCGGCGCCCTTGGCGAGCGAGCACAGCGGCCCGCTCTCGAAGATCATCGAGGTCTTCGGCAGCGCGGGGTTCACGTTGGGGATGACGAAGAATCCGTAGTCGGTACCGGACTTCAGGTCGCGCTGCGTCATGCTGGTGCTGAACCAGGTGCCGAAGGAGACCATCGCCGCCTTGCCGGTCTTCATGACGTCCCCGGGGTCGGTCTTGTCACCCGGGTTCATGAAATATCCGGCGTCGATGAGCGACTTCCACTTCTCCATCACCTGCACCACACCCGGGTCGGTGTACTTGGCCTGGCCCGTGGACAGCCGGTCGTACAGGTCGGGGTCGGAGCCGGCCAGGAGCTGCTCGAACCAGACGAAGGAGAACAGCACGCTGGTGTGGTAGAAGGCCTTGACGCCGTTCTTCTTCAGGGTCTCGGCGGCCTGGACCAGCTCGTCCCACGTCTGCGGGGGCTTCAGGCCGTACTTGTCGAAGATCTTCTTGTTGTAGAACATGCCCCAGTAGGCGACGTTCATCGGCACGCAGTACTGCTTGCCGCCGATGGTGTAGTACGGGGCGAGGTCCTGCGACAGGTCGCCCGCCTTGATCGCCTCCTGCCAGACGGCCGTCGTGTCGGCCACCTGCTTCTGCTTGACGATCTCCGCCAGCATCCCCCCGGTCTGCCAGGTGAACAGGTCGGGCTTCACGTCCGTGCGGAACGACGCCTTGATGAAGGCCTGGTACTGCGCGGAGTCGGTGTATCCCGTCGGCTTCATGCCCAGGCCGATCTGCTGCTTGGACAGCGCGCCCATCTCGTCGAAGTATTTCGTCCAGGCGCCCTTGTCGTTGTAGAGCGTCAGTTCGGTCTTCTTCTTCGGCGCCTCGGCGCTGTTGCCGCCGCAGGCGGTCAGGACCAGCGCCGCCACGCCGAGCGTGGCCACACGTGACCGGAACATGGCCGGCCTCCTTGCTCTTTCGGGGGGACTTGCTCTATCTGGGTGGCAACCTCTGTTCGACGACGGTCCGGACGTCGACCAGATGGGCCCGCATGCGCGCCTGCGCCTCGGCGGCGTCACGCGCTTCGATGGCCTCCAGGATGGCCAGGTGCTCCTCGTAGTCGCGGCGCCGGTCGTCGAAGATCTGCAGGATCTCCCGCTGCTCCGGCCCGTGAACGGTGAGCAGCGAGTCGACGACCTCGTGCAGCACGCTGTTGCCCGCCATCCGCGCGGTCGCCCGGTGGAAGGACATGTTGGCCTCGTGCAGCTCGGCGTCCTCGCCGCGCAGGTGCCGGCCGGCCTGGTCGAGCACCCGCTTGAGCGCGGCCAGCTCCGCGCCCTCGGCGTGCTCGGCGGCCATGGCGGCCAGCGGCGGCTCGATCACGATCCGCGCGCCGAGCAGTTCGAGGAGCTGGGCGGCGTGCATCTCGCGCATGTTGGGGTTGGGCAGCACGAGCCGCTCGATGTCGGCGCCGACGTAGATGCCCGAGCCGTGCCGCAGCTCGATGGCTCCGGTGGCCTCCAGCCTGCGCAGCGCTTCGCGCAGCGTCGGGGTGGTGACGGCGAAACGCTGGGAGAGCTCCCTGGTGGAGGGCAGCCTGTCGCCCGGCCGGTGCCCTCCACTACGGATGAGCTCCAGCATGCGCTCGGTCAGAGCGTCGGAAAGCGTCGGCCGCGCAACCTCGGACATATCAAGTGATCTAATCACTTAATCCGACGCACGTCTACGCCGACCGGGGATCTTCCCCGATCAGCGCTTGAGCAGGTCCTTCATCAGGTCGATCTGCGCCTTGCGGGACGCCTGCACCTGCCCCGCCCACTCCTTGACCTCCGGGTCCGCGCCGGAGGCGACCTCGGTGTCCGCCATTTTGATCGCGTCGCCCTGGTGCGCGATCAGCAGGGTCATCAGGTCGTGCTCGAAGGACTTCGACTTCTTCAGCGCCCTGATCTGCTTGCGGTCGGTCTCCGGCATGCCGCCGTGGTGGTCGTGGGCGCCGGAGGCGGCGGTGAGCGGCTGCTCCCAGGCGTACAGCCAGCGCAGCATCATCTCGACCTCGTCCTGCTGCGTGCTGGCCACGGCGGCCACCAGGATCCGGAGCTGGTCGTCGGTGGCCCGTTGACTGCCGAGCTTGGCGATCTCTATGCCCTGACGGTGGTGCTGCACCATCATCTGCACGAACATCACGTCCTGGGCGTTCACCGGAGGGGCCTGGGCTCCGGCCGCGCCGCAGGCGGTGGCCAGCAGGAGGCACAGGGCCGCCAGGACGAGCTTCAGGGCGCCGGATCGGGGGGTAGCGGCCACTCTGCGCGCCTTCCATTAAAAAGGAAACCTTCCTAAGAGTTAGACGATTTCCCCCTGGCGCGCAAGGGCCCCTGTCAAGGCGGCGGACCCCCGGCGCGGCGGCCCGCCGTCCGGACCGGCCCCTAGGAAGCCGCCTGGCCGAAGACCTCCTTGACCAGCCGCTGCACGACCTCCTGGAACGCCGCCGCCTGGGACATCGCGGCGTCGTCCACGTAGGTCACCGAGGCGGTCAGGGTCCTGCGGCCGTCGGGCGTGCTGTACATCAGCGCGGCCGAGCCCGAGATGCCGCCGTTGTGGGTGATGAGGGTGCCGGTGTCGGGGTCCGCGTCCTGCACGAACACCCCCAGGCCGTAGCCGACCTTGGGATGCGCGGCGCGCATCTCGTCCAGCAGCGAGGACGGCAGGAGCCGGCCGCCCATCAGCCCGGAGATGAACGTGTGCAGGTCGCGGGTGGTCGAGATCATGTCGCCGCCGGTGGAGATCCAGGAGGGGTTCTGACGGGTGACGTCGACCGTCTTGTCCTGGCCGTCCTCCTCGTAGCGGTAGTAGGCGTGGGCGTGCGGGCCGGCGATCTCCGTGTCGGTGTCCGGCACGACGGTGTCCGGCAGCCCGAGCGGGTCCAGGACGCGCAGCCGCATCTCCTCGGCCAGAGGGCGGCCGGTGACCTTCTCGATCAGCAGCCTGGCCAGGACGTAGTTGGTGTTGGAGTAGCTCCAGTCCGCCCCCGGCTCGAAGCGGGCGGGCTTGGACAGCGCGAGCCGTACCAGCTCCTGCGGCTGGTAGGTCCTGAAGCGGTTCTCCACCCACTCCTTGCCCGACCAGACGATCCCCGGCACGACGGTGCCGTCCTCGTAGTACTCGCCGGTGAAGTTGAACACGCCGCTGGTGTGCTGGAGCAACATCCGCACGGTGATCCGCCGGTCCAGCCCGAACTCGGGCAGGTGGTCGTCCACGACATCGTCCAGGCCGAGCACGCCGTCGGCCACCAGGCTCAGGACCAGGGCCGCGGTGAAGGTCTTGGTGACGCTGCCGACCCGGAACCGCCCGTCCGCCGGCGGCTCGGCGAGGCCGCCCAGCTCGCGCACCCCGGCGGTGCCGACCCACTCGCCCCGCTCGTCGTTCACCCGCATCTGCACGCCGACGAAACCGGCGTCCACGATCTCCTGGAGGATCTTCTGCAGCTCCGGGCGCTCGGCCACGTTGTCCACGGAAACGCTGTCGTTCGTCATGCTTCGTACGCCTTTCAGAGCCTTCGGGCCGATTCCCCGAACCGGTGATGGTTCAACCATCCCCGGCCGCGCTGACACGGGACCGTCGCCGTCCTGACGCGCCCGCTGACGCGGCGTCTCCCGTACGGCTACCGGTGGCTCCGGTGCACGGTCTCCGGCCCCACCACCCGCAACAGCTCCAGCGCCTCGAACGTCTTCGACCCGGGCGGCGGCGTGAAGATCAGCAGCCGCTGGTCCTCGGCCGGGGCAAGCAGCACCTCGTAGTCGAACTCCATCACGCCGATGGCCGGATGCCGGACCCGCATGCGGCTGCCGCGGCGTACCGCGACCTCGTGCCGTTCCCACAACGAGACGAACTCCGGGCTGGCCCGGCGCAGGCGCTCGACCAGGGCGCGGGCCGGCTCGTCGTTGCCCCGGCGGACCACCGCCGCGCGCAGGTCGGCCACGTGCACGCGGGAGCGCTCGGCCTGCTCCTCCTCCGGGTAGGCCTCGCGCCTGAACGGGTCGGTGAACCAGCGCCACACGATGTTGCGATCGGGCTCCTCGACCGTGCAGCTGCACCCGAACAGGGACTCGGCCATGGCGTTCTGCGCCAGCACGTCACCCAGGTCGCTGAGCACCTGCGCGGGCGTGCCGACGAGGCGGTCGAGCAGGTAGAGCAGGCTCGGCTTGACGTGCTCGCCCGCCCGCGGCCCGGCCGGCGGCCGGTGCCCGGCCAGCAGGTAGAGGTGGTCGCGTTCGTCGCTCGTCAGCCGCAGCGCCCGCGCCAGCGCGCCCAACAGCTGGGTGGACGGCTGCGGGCTGCGCGCCTGCTCCAACCGCATCAGGTAGTCCGCCGACATGCCCGCGAGCTGCGCCACCTCCTCCCGCCTCAGCCCCGGCGTACGGCGACGCGGCCCCGACGGCAGCCCCACCTCGCCGGGCAGCAGCCGCTCCCGCGAGCGGCGAAGGAAGTCAGCAAGCTCCGCACGATCCATGAGCCCATCCTGCAATACCGCGAAATATCGCAGTCCAGGACTGCCTGTCCTAGGGAATGCGGTCCGCTCCTCATCCGCGACGCCGGCTGGCACGGTGGCGCCCATGACCCGACACCTGACCGTCTCCGGGACCCGCGTCGCCTACCGCACCGTCGGCGACGGCCCCGGCCTGGTGCTCCTGCACGGCACCGGCCCGGGCTCGTCGACCTGGGACGACGTCGCCGAGCGCTTCGCCGACCGCAACACCGTGATCCTGCCCGACCTCGGCGGCAGCGACCTCGTCGAGGACGACGGCGCCCCCCTGACCGTCGAGGGCCTGACCGAGCAGCTCGCGGCCGTCATCGAGGACTCCGGCAAGGCCCCCGTGAACCTGCTCGGGTTCTCTTTGGGCGCGGTGGTCGCCCTGTCGCTCGCCGCCACCCGCCCCGAACTCGTCCGCCGCCTGATCCCGGTCTCCGGCTGGGCCCACACCGAGGACGCCTACCTGCGCACCGCCCTGCAGACCTGGCTCGGCCTGGCCGGCAACCCGGACGCCTTCGCCCGTTTCTCCATGCTGACCGCCTTCAGCCGCCGCTACCTCAACTCCCTCGACCCCGAGGCCTTGGAGAGCCGGGCGACGTACTTCCGGCCGCACCCCAACCGCCTGCGCCAGATCGACCTCGGCCGCCGCGTCGACCTCCGCCACCTGCTGCCCGGCATCACGGCCCCCACGCTGGTCGTCGGCGCCGCCCGCGACGGCCTGATCCCGGTGGAGAACTCCCGCGAGCTCCACGCCGCCATCCCGGGCAGCTCCTACCTCGAACTCGACACCGGCCACGTCTCCGGCGTCGAACGCCCCGACGACTTCGTCACCCTCGTCCGGGACTTCACCACCTGACCTCTGCCCCCCGTCACCAGTCCGGCGTCCGGCGTCCGGCACAAGGATGGCGGGGGCCGATCCGCTCACCGCGGACCAGCCCCCGCCACCGACCCGCCGGCTCAGACCAGAGTGTCCTTGATCTTGATCTGACCCGCGTCGATCACGAACCTCTGGTTGTTGTTGTTGGCCTGACACTCCCACTGATAGATCCGGACCCCGTTACCGCGGTCGTTGGTGACATCGAC
>NZ_JBSGCE010000009.1:0-182349 GCF_053601695.1 Nonomuraea sp. NPDC004702 | reverse complement strand
CCCCGTTACCGCGGTCGTTGGTGACATCGACACACATCGGCCGCGACGTCCCCAGAGTGTCCTTGATCTTGATCTGGCCCGCGTCGATCACGAACCTCTGGTTGTTGTTGTTGGCCTGACACTCCCACTGATAGATCCGGACCCCGTTACCGCGGTCGTTGGTGACATCGACACACATCGGCCGCGACGTCCCCAGAGTGTCCTTGATCTTGATCTGGCCCGCGTCGATCACGAACTTCTGGTTGTTGTTGTTGGCCTGACACTCCCACTGATAAATCCGGACCCCGTTGCCACGGTCGTTGGTGACGTCGATGCACATCGGGTTCGGAGCGGAAGCCGCGGCGGGCAGAACGAGGCCCGCACTGACGGTGACGACGAGGACGGCTCCAGACAGAAGGCGACGAACCAGCATGAGTGTCCCTCCGAGGGTGCGTTGAACAGGGCTCATGCACCATGTCGCAACTCAAGGTGTTCGATCAATCACCTTCCGTTTACAGTCCCCTTCCCCCCTCCCGACACACACAGTGACCCCACCCGCGCACACCGGCCACTACGCCCGCTCCCGCCCGGCATTCTCCGCAGCCCGGGAGGACGGCAGTCGCCTGCGTTGCGCCAATTCGGAGATCGAGCCTCGATTCGCCCGCGCCAGGACCGCGAGGGCACGCAGGATCTCGGGCCGCTCATCCGGCCGCGTGCCGCGGAGCGCGACGATCGCCACAACCGTCATCGCCACGGCGGGAATCGCGAGCGTGACAACGGCCGCGATCACGAACACCGACAACTGCATGACCCGCACTCCTCCGCCTGCTCGGGTCGAGCAAGCGGGGGCTCAGCTCGACCAGTGGCACACTGGCAAGCTGAGTTCCCCTCACCTGGCGGGTCTCAGATGGGATTTCGTCATCCCATTCGGTTGTCTCAAGGAACGCCGTTCGATCATGACCGCCCGGACGACGGTGGGCGCGTTCCATCACCCGAGGTCTCCCCCGCCCGCTCAGGCGGACCGACGGCCCCGGGAGTACAAACAGGGATTCCAGGGCTTCCCTGTGTGTACTGTGCCGTGATGACGAGGCCGCCGCGAAGGGGTACTCCCCTCGCTCCCAGAGTGCATCGGCACCGCGGCCCCGTCAACCGGCCGGCACCCCGTGCGCCGAGGCGGTCAGTTCGGCCGGCCGCTGTACGCCCATGCAAAAGGCCCTCCTGGACGAACCGGGAGGGCCTTTGAAGTGGAGCCGCCTTGGGGATTCGAACCCCAGACCCCTTCATTACGAGTGAAGTGCTCTGGCCGACTGAGCTAAGGCGGCGTGCCTGTACGGCTTGGAAGAGTCTACAGGAGATCTAAGGGTTCTTGCTCCTCCCGATCACCGGATGCCCGGACAGATCGTGCCGTCCTTCGGCGGCACCCCTTCCACGAGATACCGGTCCACGGCGTCGTCCACACACGAAGAGCCGTTCCCGTACGCGGTGTGCCCGTCGCCGTCGTAGGTCAGCAGCACGCCGGACCGCAGCTCACCCGCCAGCGCCCGAGCCCACCCGTAGGGCGTCGCCGGGTCCCGTTTCGTGCCGACGACCAGGATCGGAGGAGCCCCCGCGGCGATCAGGCGGTGCGGCGAGAAGGTGGGCCGAGCCGGCCAGAACGCACACGGCAGGGACGACCACACGATGTACGCCCCGAACCGGGGCGCCTTCCTGGACGCCTGCGCCGCATCCTCCGCGAACGCCGCGGCCGTCGCCGGATACGGGCCGTCGACGCAGTTCACCGCCAGATTGGCCGCCAGCTGGTTGGAGTAGGTGCCGTCGTCCTGCCTGCCGGCGAGCTGGTCGGCGTTGCGCAGCAGGAGTGAGCCGTCGCCGTTCAGCGCCCGGCGTAGCGCCTCGGTGAGTTCCGGCCAGGAGGCACGGTCGTAGAGCGGCGTCAGCGCGCCGAGGGTGGCCAGCGCCTCGGTGACCCGCCGGCCGCCGCCGTCCAGGGGCCGGGTGTCCGCGCGGTGGATCAGGGCTCCTACCTCGTCCGTCGCCTCTTCGGCCGGCCGGCCGGCGAACGGGCAGTCGCGGTCGCCCAGGCAGTCCTCGACGTACGCGCGCAGCGCCTGCTCGAACCCCACGGCCTGCTCGGTGTTGACCAGCATCCGCGAGTCGGCCGGGTCGAGGGCGCCGTCCAGTGCGAGCGCGCGCACCTTGCCGGGGAACAGGTCGGCATAGACGGCCCCGAGAAAGGTCCCGTACGACTTGCCGAGATAGGTCAGCTTCTGGTCGCCGAGGGATTGGCGCAGCAGGTCCAGGTCGCGGGCCACGTCCACGGTGCCCAGGTGGGGCAGGAGCCGGCCCGAGTGCTTCCGGCAGCCGTCCGCGAACCGCCGCGCCGCAGCCTCCAGCGCACCTCGCTCCTCAAGGGTGTCGGGGGTGGTGTCCATGGCGACGAACGCGTCGAGAGCCTCGTCGTCGAGGCACTCGACCGGCGCCGACCGGCCGACCCCGCGCGGATCGAACCCGACGACGTCGAACCGCTCCCGCACCTTCTCGCCCACCACCAGCCGGGCGGCCCTGGCGTACTCGACCCCGGACGCCCCCGGCCCACCCGGGTTCAGCACCAGCGAGCCGATCCGGTCGCCCGTCGCGGGCAGCCGGACGACCGCCAGCTCAAGCCGCTCACCGTCGGGACGGTCGTGGTCGAGCGGCACCCGCAACGTCCCGCACTCGAAGCCGTCCCCACAGTCGGACCAGCCGAGCCCCCGCACCACCCGCTCCTCCGGACGGCCACACCCACCGGCGAGAAGCACCGCCGGCACCACGCCCCCCGCCACGGCGCGGCGCAGCCACCGCGCGACCCACCAGCCCGACACGCCCGGCACGGGCAGCAGGGCGGGGGCTCCCGACGAGCCGTGTTCACGCACCGCACCAGCAAACCACCCCCTGGATGCCCTCCGGCGAATCGCCGGGCCGAGGCGCGCGCTCGTCACCCCGGATGACTTCCTGCGATACCAGGAGTTAGCCTGAAAAGGCTGCTCCGTCCCCCCGGTGACGGTCGCTCAGTCGACACGTCCGGAGGCAGTCGTCCGGTATGTCCGGCGAACAACGGAGGCATCGATGAACGGCTACCCGCAGATCGCGGACCACGGCATGATCGGAGACCTGCAGACCGCCGCGCTCGTCTCCAGCGACGGCACCATCGACTGGTGGTGCACGCCCCGGTTCGACTCCCCGAGCCTCTTCGCGTCCATCCTCGACAGCGAGCGCGGAGGCCACTGCCGGCTGGCCGCCGACATGGAGGGAAGCGACGAGGCGGCCGTGCGGCAGCTCTACCTGCCGGACACCGCCGTCCTCGTCACCCGGTTCATGGCTTCCGGCGGCGTCGGCGAGGTCGCCGACTTCATGGAGCCGAACACCTCCAGCACCCCTTCCGGCCGGCACCGCCTGGTGCGGTTCGTCCGGGTGGTCCGCGGGAGCCTGCCCTTCGTCTTCTCCTGCCGTCCCCGCTTCGACTACGGGCGGGCACCGCACACCCTCGCGCTCGGCGACGCCGGATCGGCGGTCTTCCAGGGCCCCGGCACGAACCTCCACCTGCAGGCCGCCGGCCCTGTCGCCCTGCGCCCGGACGGTGAGGACATCGTCGCGGACTTCACCCTCCAGGCCGGCCAGACGGCGGCGATCGTCCTGACCAGTTGCAGCGGCGACGACCAGGCCGTGCCGCCCGTGACCGCCGACGGGATCCGCGACAGCTTCGAGGCCTGCCGCGCCTTCTGGCACGGTTGGCTGCGCGCGTCCCGGTACCGGGGGCGCTGGCGTGACATGGTGAACCGGTCGGCGATCACTCTCAAACTCCTCACGTACGCGCCCACCGGCGCTCCGATCGCCGCCGCCACGATGGGGCTGCCGGAGCAGATCGGCGGCGAACGCAACTGGGACTACCGCTACACCTGGGTCCGCGACGCCTCCCTGTCCGTCCGGGCCCTGATCGGCCTCGGCTTCGTCGAGGAGGCCCAGGCGTTCCGTACGTGGCTGCATGAACGGCTCCTCGCCGGCCGCGCCTCCGGTGAGCCGCTGCAGATCATGTACCGGATCGACGGGGATCCCCATCTGACCGAGGAAGTGCTCGACCACCTGGAGGGATACCGGCACTCCCGGCCGGTACGGGCCGGAAACGCCGCCTCCGATCAGCTCCAGCTCGACATCTACGGTGAAGTCGCCGACGCCCTGGCCCAGGCCCAGGAGATCGGCGGCATCCGCGGCTGGCGGTCCTTCGCCGCGCTGCTCGACTGGCTGGCCGACACCTGGGACCGTCCCGACGAGGGCATCTGGGAGACCCGCGGCGGGCGTCAGGAGTTCACCTACAGCCGGCTGATGACCTGGGTCGCCTTCGATCGCGGCATCCGGATGGCCACCACCCACTCGCGTCCCGCCGACCTCGTGCGCTGGATGAGTGTCCGGGACGCCGTCTTCAACCAGATCATGGACCGCGGCTGGAGCCCTGACCGGCAGGCTTTCGTCCAGCATTACAGCACCGACGTGCTGGACGCCTCGCTGCTGCTCATGCCCCGGGTCGGGTTCATCTCCCCCCGCGACCCGGCCTGGCTGAGCACCCTGGACGCCATCGACCAGGAGCTGGTCAGCGACAGCCTCGTCTACCGCTACGACCCCGCCGCGTCCCCCGACGGCCTGCGCGGCTCGGAGGGGACGTTCAACCTGTGCAGTTTCCTCTACGTCGAGGCCCTGGCCCGCGCCGGACGGCTGCAGCAGGCCCGTTACGCCTTCGACAAGATGCTCACCTACGCCAACCACGTCGGCCTGTTCGCCGAGGAGATCGGCCCGTCAGGCGCGCAGCTCGGCAACTTCCCGCAGGCGTTCACCCATCTGGCGCTCATCGCCGCGGCCGTCGCCCTCGACGAACAACTCGACCGTGCCGAACCGGGCGGGCGGTAGACGGCGTCACGGCGTCACGGGGGTCGGCGTCACCGGGGGGTCGGCGGGGAGCCGGATCGCGGCGGCCAGGCCCACCAGGGCGAAGATCGCAAGAGCGATCATGGCGAGGGCATAGGACCGGTTCCCTTCGGCCAGCCCGGAGATGAGGATCGTGCCGGCGATCGCCGTGCCGAACGACGAGCCGAGATTGGACACGCTGCGCGACAATCCGGAGATCTCGCCCTGCTGTTCCTCGGGAAAACTGGACTGCACGACGTTGACCGACGGCGTGAGCATCACGCCCACGCCCAGCCCGATCAGCAACAGCCCCGGCACGAAGGCGACGACCCGCGACGACGCTTCCACCAGGGCGAGCAGGATGACGATCCCGGCCACGGTCATGGCGAAACCCGCCGAGATCAGGCTCTTCTGGGCGTGCTTCTTGGCGAGCCGCTCCGCCGCCAGGGAGCTCACGAGGATCCCCGCGGTCGCCGCGGTGAAGACGACACCCGTCTGGATGGCGTTGTACCCGCGGACCTTCTGCAGGAAGACCGCGACCACGAAGGACGTCCCCATGAGCACCAGCCACTGCATGTTCTGGGTGACAAGGCCGAGATCGGACGTACGGTTCCGGAACAGGCGCGTCGTGAGCAACGGCTCCTTCCCGGCGCGTTCCCGGGCCCGGATGTGCAGGAAGAACCAGATCAGGAAGCCCACGCCGACGACGAGGAACGCCGTCATCAGCAGGGCGTTCTTGCCGGCCTGGAGGATCCCGAACACCACGAAGAACATGCCGACGGCCGACAGGACCGCGCCGGCGGCGTCGAAGGGCCGGGTCGGATCCGGCGGCACCGGGTCGGCGATCCGGCGGCTGAGAAAGACGATCACCGCGACCACCACCGCCTGGAAGACGAACGCGGCACGCCAGGTGATCGCCGTCGCGATGAAACCGCCGATCAGCGGGCCCGCGGCCGCGCCGACACCGCCCAGTCCGCTGATCAGGCCGAAGGCGCGCGCCCGCGACCGCAGATCGTCGAAGGCCATCGTCGCGAGAATGTAGACGGGCGGGATCAGCAACGCTGTCCCCACCCCTTCGAGAACCGAGTTGCCGAGGATCAGCACCGCGAGGCTGGGCGAGAACGCGCTGGTCAGAGCGCCGATCCCGTACAGGGTGAGGCCCGCGAGGAAACACCTCTTGCGTCCCCAGCGATCAGTCAGCTTGCTGCACGGGATCATCAGCACGGCCATGATCAACAGGAAGAGCGTGATCGTGCTCTGCACGCCCTTCACCGTGGTGTTCAGGTCCCGGCCGATGTCGTTGATCATCACGTTCATGTTCGAGCCGGCGAAGCTGCAGATGAACTGGGCGAGGGCCAGCGGGGTCAGCGGGCTCTTCGCGAAGGCGGCCGAGCTCCCGGGGGCTGCGGGTCCGGTCACGGTCCACCCCGCCGTCGCGCTCGCCGAGCTCGATCGGTGGCGATGGGGTTGGCGCCTTCGCCCCGCCGTCGCGCTCGCTGAGCCTGATCGGTGGCGAGGAGGGCGGCGCCTTCGCCGTACGAACCGGCGCCGGCCCCTTCAAGGACGGGATCGCTGCGACACATCATCCACCTGCGCATGACCACCTCGATGTGAATCCGGCATGATGCTCGCCGCCTCCATGGTGCCCGCCTCCGTGGCGGCCGGTTCCGTGGCGGCCGGTTCCGCGGCGGCCGTTGCCACGGATGACCGGCCGCCTCTGCGGTCGGAGCGGCCGTCCCGGCGGGTGTCCGGTCAATGGTGGAACGCGGCCTTCAGCACCACGATCACCAGCCCGAGCAGCAGATTGATCACGCTCGTGACCAGCACCATGCGAGAGGAGGCGCCGATCCCCACGGCCGCCGCGGCCGACCAGCCGACCTGCCCGGCCACCGCGACCCCGAGGGCCAGCCAGGCGGTGCCCTGCGGTTCGAGGCCCAGCAACGGCCCGACGGCCACGGCGACGGCCGGCGGAACGGCCGCCGTGACGATCGGCCACTCCTCGGCGCAGGCCCGGCGGATGTCGGCCACGCTCATGCTCTGGAAGACCGCACGGGCGCCGAACAGGCGGGCGTGGACATGAGCGGCCCAGAACACCGCGCTGGTCCCCAGCAGCAGAATGATCATCTCCAGACGCGGGAACCTGCCGAGCGACGCGGCACCGGCCACCACGGACGCGGCGAGCAGTGATCCGTAGACCGCACCGGTGTAGTCCCTGTGGGCGCCTTCAGCCGGCGACCGATGACCGTCGGCCGGATCGGGCACCTTCCCCATGACGACCTCTCTTGATGATGACCGGACCCCCTGGACAAAGGGTGCTCAACTCTCACCCTCGCGACGAAGCGAACGCGCCGCGCTCACGCGGCGAGGCATGGCAGGGCGAGGCGGGGCGAGGCAAGGCGGAGCGAGGCGGGTGCATCGCGGATCTGTGGCGGTGTGCGGCATTCGGTTCACCGGGCGCCGATCCCCTCCATCATCTCGCGCAGTTGCGCCTCCTCCTCACGATTGAGCGAGGTCTGGATGACATGCCCGCCGTACGACTGGATCTCCGGGATGACCTTGTCCGGCGTACTCTGCACGACCAGGACGAACAGCGCGGCGGTGCCGGGTTCCAGCTTGCCGGCGATTTCCCTCATGAACTCGTCGTTGACGCCGGCGTCGGTCATCGCTGCGGCGGCCGCTCCGGTGGCGGCGCCCATCGCCATGCCGAAGAGCGGCACGAAGAACAACATCCCGATCAGGCCACCCCACAGCGCTCCGCCGGCCGCACCCATACCCGTCGTACCGCTGGTCTGGTGGAGCTTGATCGTCCCGTCGGCCCGGCGTTCGACGATGGCCACGTCCTCCATCGTGATCAGGTTCTGCCGTTGCAGGTCGGCGAGGCGGTCACGTACGGCGATGGCGGTGGGGAGGTCGGGATAGGAGATCGCGATGAGGTTGCTCATTGGGCTTGTTCCTCCTGATCGATTGCATCGACGAGCAGCTGCGGACGCCCCGGAAAGCAGTGCGGGCCGCCGCCGGGAACAGGTCCGCGACCGGCTCTCCGGACAAACAAGCCCACATGACCCGGGACTCCCAGCGGAAGATCCGCAACGGCCGCATCACGGCACGCGTGACGGCATCGCCCTGCCAAGCCGCCGTCCATGCTTCTGATCCCCTGTTCCCGATCGGGCGGCCACCGCGAGAAGGCAAAGATTTCCCTCAGGCAAATCTGTGCATTTTTCGGAAATAACCCTCAGTGCGCCCAGACAGCACCCGGGCAGGCAAATCGAAGCAGGGACTTTCCATGCACAACGTCGAGGATGAGCAGCCCCGGCGGCGGGGACCATCCAGTTCGCCTACCTTCCGGCGAGGCGTGATGGAGGGACGTGGACCGCCATGGGATGTCTGTTCGCGATCTTCGCGGGCCTCTTTCCGCGACTTGCCGTTTTCATCATCTGGGTGGCGCGGCCCGCTCTGGTCAGCGCCGCCTTCCACACGTGGATCTGGCCTCTCCTCGGGCTGATCTTCCTGCCGTTCACCACGTTGATGTACGTGATCCTGTACGTGCCCGGCGTCGGCCTGAGAGGCGCGGACTGGTTCTGGATCGCCGTATCGGTCGCGCTGGACCTCTTCCACTGGATCGGCACCGCGACCCAACGTCGCCAGATCCCCGGCTATCCCCGCGGCTGACCGGCCACCGCCCGTACCGTCGCACGTGACACGGGCCGGAGGGCCCGGGGCGTCTCCGCTCGGCAGCCCTGCCGGAACGGTCGTCGATCCGCTCCGGTCCACGTCACTTCGGCGGCGGCGGGCCGGGGCCGTCCTTCGAGGACGTTCCTCCGCCTCCGCCCTTCGGCGGCGCCGACTCGGCGGCCATGGCCTCCCGCAGCTCCTGACGGGTGGCGAACGTGTCGATCAGCGACAGCAGCATGGCCACGATGGGGATGGCCAGCAGCGCGCCCATCGCGCCGAACAGCGACGCCCCCGCGATCACGGCGGCGAAGGACACCCCGGGATGGATGTCCACCGCCCGCGAGCTGATCTTCGGCTCCAGCGTCAGGTTCTCCACCTGCTGGTACACGACGCCCCACGCCAGCGCGGCCAGACCGACCCAGGGACGTGACGAGACCAGTCCCACCACCACCGGCAGGGCGATGGAGATGTAGGTGCCGATGGTGGGCACGAGCTGGGCGACCAGCCCCGTCCACGCACCGAGCGCCAGCCAGGAGGGCATGTCCAGCAGCAGGAACACCAGGGCCGACGCCGTGCCGTTGATGGCGGCCAGGATGAGCCGGGAGGAGACGTACCCACCGGTCTTGATCGTGGAGACGTCCCAGACGCTGATGAAGACCTGCTGGAGCCGGCCGGGCAGCAACTGCGCGAGCCACCGCCGCAGCCTCGGCCCGTCGGCCGAGAAGTAGAACGTCAGCAGCGCCAGGGTGAACAGGTTGAACAGCGTTCCGGTCACCGTGCCCAGCAGCCCCAGCACCCCGCCGAGCGCGCCCTGCGCGTACTCGGCCGCCTGCTGCGGGGTGAGTTTGATGGACTTGAGAATGTCGGAGATCTCATAGCGGGTGCCGAGACGGGCGTTGACCCACTCGACGACGCCCGCGATGACGTCGGGCAGAGCCTTCAGCAGCACCGCGACCTGCTGCACGAACATGCTGCCGAACAGGACCATGAAGATCACGAATGCCAGGATGAACAACGTCATCACCAGCAGCGTCGCTCTGCCTCGGCGCATGTGCCGCGACATGCGCCGCACGGCGGGCTCCATGGCCAGAGAGAGGAACCAGGCCATCACCAGCATGGCGATCAGCGCACCCGCGTCCGTGATCACGAACCGGACGAAGAACGCCACCGCGACGACGGCCGCCATGGCAAGCCCGGCACGCCAGACGTTGGCAGGTGAGAGCATCACCTGCACTGCGGGCACGCCGTCGCTCGACTGCACCGGCTTCTTCATGACTCTCCAGAGATCTAGATCCCACCTCCGATGACCACGGCGAACGACGAGACCGCAGAGGACAACGAGTCCGGCCCTCACCCCGGGCGCACGGCCATCAGCCCCCGTAGCCTGCGGCCGAATGCGTCATGCATGGAAGTGACGCACCCAACGTACGACGACCAGCCCCTCCAGCCCCGCATCTCCCACCCGACCGGCTTGTCCACCACCCCACCCCAGCCCCCCACCCCCTACTGAACGGCCTCCCGCACACCCAGGCCGTACCGAGCCAGGCCGGGCCAGGCCAGGCCGACGCGAGGCGAGGCCGACGCGAGGCCAAGCCAGGCCGGGCCGGGCCGGGCCGACGCGAGGCGAGGCCGCGGGCGCGGGCGCGGGCGGGACAAGGCCGGAGGCGCGGGCGGGGCGGATGGCTGACTCCGGCACTTCAAACGGACTTGGCAAGCTGCCCCCTCAGATAGGCGCCGGAAGGTGGCGCTTCGGACGCGCTGCTGTAGCGGGTACCTAAGGTGGGCCTGGGATTCTGCTGCGGCTCGGTGGGCTGGCGCTTCCAAGGGGGCTCCGGGGCTGCGGGGCTGCTCAGACGGGGGCTGTTGTGAACAGATGCCCAGCTGGGGCTGTTCGAGCCTGGCCCACCGGTGGGATTGCAGCGAGTCGGTGCTGCTGGCCGGAGCCGCGGCGGACTGGTGTCTCAGGTGGTGGCATCGAGAGCGGCGCCTCGGGTGCGGCTCTTGCAACTGCGCATCGGCGCTTCCGACGGCACTACTTCGACTCCGACTGACGGTTCCGATGGGCTGCTACGGCAGCGGGCTGGCACCTCGGCTGTGGCTGCTACGGCTGCGAGTCGGCGCTTCCGACGGCACTACTTCGAGTCCAACTGACGGTTCCGATGGGCTGCTACGGCAGCGGGCTGGCACCTCGGCTGTGGCTGCTACGGCTGCGAGTCGGCGCTTCCGGTGGGGCTTCTAGAGCTCCGAGTGCGCGCCGGTGGGGCTGCTGCGGTGGCGGGCTGGGTGCTTCGGGTGGGGTCGGCTGTGAGCTGGTGCTTTTCGCCACAGTGAGCCTCATCAATGAGCCCGGGGCCGTACGAGGGGCCACACGGAGCCGCCGCGGCCATGCCCCTCGCGCTGTAGCTCCCACGGCAGCTCCCACGGCAGCTCCCACGGCCTCCCCGTCGCCTTCGGGAAGGCGGTCAGCCTGTTACCGGCCGCCCATGAGCGCCACTTGGGCCAGAACGGGATGAGCGTTCAGACGTCCTCCCCACCCCCGGAAGGCTTGTGGTCGGGCGATTCCTCCTGGTTGCCGTACATCTTGTCGTGCTGGATGCGGGGCGAACATACCGATGCGGAAGGGCACGCACAGCGCCTCCCACCATCGTCCAGGCGCACCGTAACCGTGTCGGCGGGGACGTTGTGCCCGGTGACGATCCCCTCGCCCTCCGGCGTGCTCACCCGGCTTCCCGCGCGAGGCATCCTGTACCGGCTCTCGACGTACAACGGGTGCTCGTACTTCAGGCAGCACATGAGCCGCCCACAAGCCCCCGCGATGCGCAACGGGTTGACCGGCAGATCCTGGTCTTTGGCCATGCGCACGGACACGGGCTCGAAATCCTTCAGGAACGTGGCACAGCACAGGTCACGGCCGCAGGGACCGATGCCGCCCTGCAGCCGCGCCTCGTCCCTGGGACCGATCTGCCGCAGCTCGACCCTGGCCCGCAGGTTACGGGCCAGGTCGCGGACCAAGGCCCGGAAGTCGACCCGATGAGGGGCCGAGAAGTAGACGGTGTAGACGTTGTCCTGGTCGAGATAGTCGATGCCGACGACCTTCATCGGCAGCGTGTGCCGTTTGATCAGCTTCTTCGACACGCTGCGGGCCTCGGCCCTGCGGCGTTTGTTGGACTCGTCACGCGAGAGGTGTTCCTCACCCGCCGGCCCCTCGCACACGGGCAGACCGTCGATGTCCTCGCTCGTGTACTGCGGCGCCCACACACACTCCGCCACCTCGGGGCCCGAATCGGTCGGCACCAGCACCTTGTCGCCGACCTTGAAGGTGTGCCCGCCCGGATCGAGGTAGTAGAGCCTCCCGTAGCGCGTGAAGCTCACGGCCATGATCATTCCCATGGGCTCGAGCTCGCCTCCCTGACGGCCTCGGGGGTTGTTACGGCCTTCCGTTGCCACACTACGTGTGTCCACCCGGTGAACGTGAGGGGCACCGGGCCCGATCTTGAATCAACCGCCCGTCCGGCAGTCCTGGCCCTTCGGCAGCGAGACCCGGTAGCGGGCCATGGCCAGAGCCGCGTCGACCGTACAACGGCGGTCGACGACGGATGCGACACCCCGCTGCCGTCTCAGGGCCTTGAGCAGCGCGCTCCAGTCGCCGCGCTCCGACCTCATCTGCAACCGGTACGACTCCGGCATGTCCCCAACCCTGGTGGCGGCGAGCAGTGCCTTGTTGTCCTGGTAGCTGCGCTTGAAGTTCTCGTACGCCGTCGACCGGTCCTCGAAGAGGATGGACTTGACCTGCTTGGACGCGCGCAGGATTGCGACGATCTCGGCCTTCTGTCTGGTCGTGGCCCCCTTGCCCTCCTTCACGATCTTGTCGCCGTCCGCCGCACGTTCGGCCCCGCAGGCGGGCAGCGCCGAACCGTCGCCGCAGAGGAAGACGCTGACCTGAGCGCCCGATGACGGAAGGGAAGCGGCGGAGGGCACCAAGTCGATGTCCTCGACCCCCGGGAGCGAGCTGAGTGCCTGCTTCACCGGCACCGGATCCGTCCCGGGCTCCAGCCGCAGCCGGAACGAGGCACGCAGGTCGTCGACCGTCACCGCGTCGAGCAGCCGCTGGTTGTGCACGAAGTCGCGCCGGAAGCTCTCGAAGGCTTCGGCTTGGTCCACATACATGAGCGAGGTGACGCCGGACACCTCCTTCGCCGCCTTGGCGATCGACTTCGTCTGATCAGGCGTGACGCCCTGCCCCTGACAGGACGGCGCCTTCCCGCTGGCCGACCTCGAACAGAGGAAGATCGTCAGCTCTTGGGCATCGGCCTGACCGCCGGGGGGGCCGGCCAGCGTCGCCACGTGCTCGTCGCCTCGCACGCCCAGCCAGACGGCGGTCGTAGCCCCCGCGAGCACCACCGCCACGGCCGCGCTCACCAGCCGGAGGTCCACCCGGCTCCGGCGCCGCTCCGGCGTGCGCAGCGGCTTGAGCGCGCCGGTGTCGACGGTCGCGCCGGCCTCGACGAGCGCGGCACGAAGCCTGTCTTCCATCGGACTGTTCATGATTCCTCCCCAAGCGCCCGGCCGAGAGCGGCGAGCCCTCGCGCGATCGTGGACCTGGCCGTGCTCGCGTTGACGCCCATGGTCGCGGCGACCTCCTGGTCGGACAGGTCGAAGTAGTAGCGCAGGGTCAGCGCCTCACGCTGCCTGCGCGGCAGCTCCCGCAGGGCGAGCAGCACCTCCCGACGCTCCTCGCCCAGCAGCGCGGCGCTCTCCGCCGACCAGACCGGCGGCTCGTAGGGCACCGCCCGCCGGAACACCGTCGCCCGTCTGCGCAGGACGGACCGGCACCCGTTGAGCACGGCGGAACGCACATAGGCCAGCGCCTTGTCGGCGTCCCGCAGACGGGCTCGGCCGGCGTGCGTACGTGCGAACGCCTCCTGTACGACGTCTTCGGCGGTGGCCTGATCACCGACCATGATCAGGGCGAGCCGCACGAGGCCCACATGATGCTCGGCGAAGATCGATGCCACATCGACCTGTTGCCGCGCCAGGGCCTGTTGTTGGGAGAGCAGTTCGACTTCCACGCTACAGAGACGCTTCGCGGGCTCACTTGCTGCTCCGGTCACCCAGCCATCTTTTCGCCCTCCTGACAAGCGAGAAGGCGGAAACCGCAGGCAGCCGCGGCCAGGCCCCCAAGGCGAGCCACCCCCGGGCGAGCCCTCAAGCAGCCCGCGCAGCCACCACAGGCAGTGGCCGGGATCAGCTCAGGCCGCCCCGCGCAGCGACAACATCATCGCCTCCACCGCCATCTGCGGATTGACGTTGGCCCCCAGCCGCTCCCGGCACCGCATGATCGCGTCGATCCGCCGCAGCGTCTCCTCCGGCGTGGACGACCTGGCGAGCTGGTCGAGATCGAACCGGATGTCGTCGTTGGCCAGCTCCACCCCCGCCCCGAACTGCATGGCCAGCACGTCGCGGTAGTACGACACCAGCTCCAGCAGCGCGGCGTCGAGCGAATCCCGTTTGATGCGGGTGGCTCGGGACTTCTGCCGGTCCTCCAGCTCCTTGAGTGCGCCCGCCCCGCCGCGCACCAGCCCCCGGTTGAGCCCCTTGCCCGTGGAGCCCTCGCCGTAGATCTTGCGCAGCTCGGCCGTCTCGTTCTCGTTGAGCGCCGCCGTGGCCGCCGCGGCCTCTTCCTCAGCCGTCTTGACCAGGCGTTCGGCGGCGGACACGCACTCGCCCACCCCGGTCAGCGTGCGTGGGATGCCGAGCACGGCCTCCCGCCGGTGGCGGGCGCCTTCGTCGAGGGCCAGTGACCGTGCCCTGCTGATGTGCCCCTGCGCGGCCCGCGCGGCGAACGCGGCGGTCTCCCACGGCACGCTGTCGCGGGTGGCCAGCACGTGCGCGACGGCCTCGGTGGACGGCGTGGTCAGCGTGACCTGGCGGCAGCGCGACCTGATGGTGATCATGAGGTCGTCGGGGGCGGGCGCGCACAGCAGCCAGACCGTGCGCGGCGGCGGCTCCTCGATGGCCTTGAGCAGGGCGTTGGCCGCCGACTCCGTGGCGCGGTCGGCGTCTTCGAACAGGATGACCCGCCAGCGGCCCTGGGTGGGCGCGCCGGCAGCCCGCAGGATGAGCTCGCGGGTCTGCTTGACGCTGTAGGACAGGCCCTCAGGACGTACGGACTCCAGGTCGGGGTGAGAGCCGATGAGCACCTGGTGGCACTGGTCGCAGTGGCCGCAACCGGCGTCGGGGCACAGCAGCGCGGCGGCGAAGGCGCGCGCGGCCTCCTCCCGGCCCGAGCCGGGCGGGCCGGTGAACAGCCAGGCATGCGTCATGCCGGCGCCGCGACCGCCCTTGACGGCCTCGCCGGCCGCCGCAGCGGCCCGCGACAGCACGGAGATCGCCTGGTTCTGCCCGACGAGGTCATCGAAAACTGTCACGGCGTAAGGCTAGTCGCGGATGGCGGGCATCGTGCCCGTGGCGTCTTCGGACTCCCGGGGCACCGGATCGGGCAGGATCTCGCGGATGCGGTCCTGGATCTGGCGGGTCAGCACCTCGGGCGGCATCGTGCCGTCGACCACGAGGTAGCGGCCGGGATCGGCGGCGGCCAGCGCGCGGAACTCCTTGCGCACCCGCTGGTGGAACTCCAGCGGCTCGGACTCGATGCGGTCGGCCGCCCCGCCCAGCCGGGTGAGCCCCACCTCGGGCGGCGTGTCGATGAGCACGGTCAGATGCGGCACGAGGCCGCCCGTCGCCCACGCGTTGATCTTGGACACGTCTTCGGGGTCGAGCGCCCGGCCGGCGCCCTGGTAGGCCAGGGACGAGTCGACGTAGCGGTCGCTGATCACCAGCGAGCCCCGGTAGAGCGCCGGGCGGATCACCTTCTCGACGTGCTCGGCCCGGTCGGCCGCGTAGAGCAGGGCCTCCGAACGGGCCGACAGACCTCGCTCGGCCGCGTCGAGCAGGATGGCCCGCAACCGCATGCCGATCTTGGTGGAGCCGGGCTCCCGCGTCTGGACCACGTCGTAGCCCTGGTCGCGCAGCCAGATGGCGATCAGCCGCGACTGGGTGGTCTTGCCCGAGCCCTCGCCGCCCTCGAACGCCATGAACAGCCCCGGCACGTGCTCGGCCGGCTCGGCGGGATAGCGCTCGCCGCGCACCGCCGCGAGAAGGTCGGCCGACAGCGAGACGCCCTGCCTGTCGTCCATGTGGCGCAGCGCCAGGATCCCGACGGCCATCGCGAGCCCGCCGCCGATGACCAGCACCAGGTTGGTGCCGTCGAAGCGGTAGGCGATGGCGCCGAGGCCGAACTCGTGGGCGCCGAAGAGCGCCGCCAGCGGGTTGGCCACCGCCACCACGAGCAGCAGGGTGACCCGCGCCGTGGACTGCAGGAACGAGAACGTGCGCCCGCGCAGCGCGTCTTCGACCTCCAGCCCGATCAGGGTGTAGCCGATGATCCACGCGATGCCCGCGCACGCCCCGAGCAGCACGGTCAGCATGACGACGATCGGCAGGTTGTGGATCAGCGCGATGGCCACGAGCACCACCCCGGCCACGGTGATGGCCAGGCCGAACAGCCGCCGCCGCGACAGCCCGCGCAGCAGCCTGAGGCCGACGAACATGCCCAGCGCCATGCCGACGAAGACCGCGCCGAACACGACGCCGTAGGCCGCGTCGCCGCCGCCGAGGGCCACCACGTAGATCTTCGCCACGCCGACCACGGCCCCGCCCGCGGCGAACGCGCCGAGCATGCCGATGATCAGGCCGCGCACGAGCCGGTTGCCGCCCACGAAACGCCAGCCCTCGACGACCTGCTTGAGCACCGAGGGCGTCGAGATCGCGCCGTCGCGCTTGGGGATGCCGCGCAACGTGAAGATCAAGAAGGCCGACACCAGGTAGGCCAGGGAGTTGACGATCAGCGCCGGAGCGGTCGGGTCCATGCCGTTGAACAGCGGCAGGACGCTGCGCCCCATGTCGCCGGCCAGGGACAGCGCGGCGAACAGCAGGGCCGCGATCGGCGCGCTGCCGTAGGTGACCAGCAGGTTGAGCCGGTTGGCGGATTCGAGCTGGTCCTTGGGCACCAGGTTGGGCACCGTGGCGTCCTTGGCCGGGACCCAGAACAGGTTGACGCACTCGACCAGGACGGTCGCGACGATCACCCACTGGTAGGTGCCGATGACCGGGATCGACAACACGACCGCGAACCTGGCCAGGTCTGCGGTGAACATGGTCAGCCGCCGGTCGAACCGGTCGGCGAACACCCCGGCCAGCGGCCCGAGCAGCACCGCCGGCAACATCTTGGCGATGAACACGCCGCCCACGGCCAGCGACTGCATGCGGTAGTCGCCCTGGTTGAGGTTTCCGGCGAGGGCGGTCAGGGCCAGGATGTTGAGCCAGTCGCCCAGACTGCACACCGACATGGCCGTCCAGAGACGGCGGAACGGCGCATGGGCCAGCACATGTGCAGCGCGCCTAGGGGCAGTCATGATTTCAGCGTATCCAGGTGTCGGCCGGACATGGGAAGGCGGGAGACAACGCGGAATTACCCGCTTGTCCGTGGCTGAGGGTATTACGTTCGCGGGTCGGCGTGCAGGTTACCCGCATGGAATAGGCCCTCGAAAACGTCGTCAATTCATTACTCCGGCCTCTTGCCTGATCTGCTCCACCAGAGGCCTCCAGGCGGCGCGGACGGCGGCCGGCAGGGCCAGCTCGCCCCAGAGCTCGACCAGCAGCGCGCCGTCGACGTGATCGAGCAGGTCGGCGGGGCCGCCCTCGCTCAGCAGCGCCGAGTAGGCCGCCCGGCGCTGGTCGCGGTCGGCCAGGTCGTAGACCCGGCCGCCGAACCGCAGGACGCCCAGCGCCGCGGCCACCGGCAGCCGCCGCAGGCGGCTCGGGACGTGGAAGCTGCGCCCGCCCGCCGACTGCACGGCGAACTCGACCTTGGGCTCAAGGGCCAGCCGGAACCCGGCCGCGTCGAGGATGCGCCCGGCGGTCTCCAGCGTCGGCGACTTCCTGCCGTGCTCGTAGGCCGACAGCGTGGTGCGCGAGGTGCCGCTCCTGCTGGCCAGCGCCTTCTGGTTCATGCTCGCCGCGTGGCGCGCCTGCCTGAACAGCAGCCCGCCGCGCCTGGCCCAGAAGGCGACGTCGGGCGCGAGCGAAGCCGCCTGACGCAACGCCCCTTCGGCCGGGGAGGACACCATGCTCACCTCCTGCGAGTATCCGGTCGGATACTACGCCAAGATGACACCACGTGGCGACCGCGTCGCGCAAAGTCAGGAGTGCAGCTCCAGCATAGTGATCTCCGGCGGCGCGCCGACCCGTACCGGCGGCCCCCAGAACCCCGCGCCCCTGGTGACGTACACCTGCACGCCGTCGACCGTGGCCAGCCCCGACACGACGGGCTGCTGCAGGCCCACCACCAGGTTGAACGGCGCGATCTGGCCGCCATGCGTGTGCCCCGACAGCTGCAGGTCGACGCCAAAGCCGGCCGCCTGGTCCACCTGTACGGGCTGGTGCGCGAGCAGCACGGTGGAGCGTCCGGGCGTCCGTCCGCCGAGCGCCTTGGCGAAGTCGGGCCCGTCGCCGACGGCCTCGCCGTTGAGGTCGTTCACCCCGGCCAGGTCGAGCACGGCGCCCTGGTGGCTGATCTCCACGCGCTCGTTACGCAACGAGCGAACGCCGAGCTGGTCGAGCTCCTCGATCCATTCCTGGGGGCCGTTCTGGGTGTAGTACTCGTGGTTACCGGTCACGAAATATGCCCCGTAGCGGGACTCAAGGCTTTTGAGGGGCTTGGCGAGGGCGCCCAACTGCGCCACGGACCCGTCCACCAGGTCGCCGACGATGGCCACCACGTCGGGACGCAGGCCGTTGATCATCCTGACGATGCGCTCGGTGTGGCCGACGCCCGTGAGCGGGCCCAGGTGGATGTCGCTCACCACGGCGAAGCGCAGGCCGTTCAGCCTCGGGTCGAGCTTGGGCAGCCGGACCCGCACCGGCTCCAGCACCGGGTCGCCCAGAGCGCTGGTCATGCCGTAACCGACCGTGCCGAGCGCGCCGACCCCGGCCACCACCGCGGTGGTGCGCCCCAGGAAGAGCCGCCTGCTCATGGGCGGCACGGTAAGGGGAACAGGCGCAGCGGCGGGCCCGGACGGCGCGGCGGCGGACGCCACCGCCGCCACCGGAACCGGCTCCTTGACCGCCACCGACCCGCGCTCGCCCCTGCGGATGATCATCGACGCGACGGCCCGCGGCACCTCCAGCACCAGCAGGAACACCACCAGGTAGAACATCAGCGCCACCCACAGGTAGCCCGGCCAGGCCAGCCAGTTGCCCAGCTCCATCCGCGTGCCCGCGAACGCGGCCACCACGAGCAGGACGAGCCCGACCAGGCCCCAGGTCAGCGCCTTGCGGGCGCGCCCGGGGCGGGTCGCGGAGCGCACCATCCGATGCCACAGATAAAGGTGCGCCACCACGACGAGAGCGACGAAGACCAGCACGATCACACGTCGATGCTACTTACGATTTGGCCGCCGGCTTCTTCGCGGTCGTCTTCTTCGCCGGGGCCTTCCGCGTGGTCTTCTTCGGCGCGGGCGCCCGATCGCGGCGCTCGGCCAGCAGCTCGGCGGCCCGTTCGATGGTGATGTCCTCGACCGTGTCGCCCTTGCGCAGCGACGCGTTCGTCTCGCCGTCGGTCACGTAGGGACCGAAACGCCCCTCCTTGACCACGACCGGCTTCTTCGAGGCCGGATCGTCACCCAGCTCCCGCAGCGGCGCCGCCGCCGCGGCCCGCCGCCCGCGCTGCTTGGGCTGCGCGAACAGCTCCTTGGCCTGCTCGATCGTGACCGTCAGCAGGTCCTCTTCCGAGGAGAGCGAGCGGGAGTCGGTGCCCTTCTTGATGTACGGCCCGAACTTCCCGTTGTGCGCCACGACCTCCTCGCCGTCGAGCTCGCCCACCACCCGGGGGATGGCCAGCAGCTTGAGCGCGTCGTCGAGGGTGATCGTGTCGAGCGACATCGTCTTGAACAGGGAGCTGGTGCGCGGCTTGGGGGCGTCTGCCTTCTTCGTCCGCTTCTTCGGCGTCTCGTCCTCGGCCGGCTCGGGCAGGATCTCCGTCACGTACGGCCCGTAACGGCCGTCCTTGGCCACGACCATGTGGCCGCTCACGGGGTCGCGCCCCAGCTCGCGGTCGCCGGTCGGCCGCGAGAACAGCTCCTCGGCCTTCTCCGCCGTCAGCTCGTCGGGCGTGGTGTCCTCGGGCACGTTGACCCGCGCGCCGTCTCTGTCCAGGTACGGCCCGTAACGCCCGACTCGCAGGACAATGTCCGTCCCCTTGATCGGGAACGAGCTGATCTCCTTGGCGTCGATGTCACCGAGGTCGGTGACCATCTCCTTCAGTCCCTCGTCGCCGTCGCCCGCGCCGTAGTAGAAACGCTGCAGCTCGGGCACCCGCTCGGCGCGGTCGTTGGCGATGTCGTCGAGCACCTTCTCCATCTCGGCCGTGAAGTCGTAGTCGACCAGGTTGCCGAAATGCTGCTCAAGCAGGTTGACCACGGCGAAGGCCAGGAAGGACGGCACCAGCGCGGTGCCCTTCTTGAACACGTAGCCGCGGTCGAGGATCGTGCCGATGATCGACGCGTACGTCGAGGGCCGCCCGATCTCGCGGTCTTCCATCTCCTTGACCAGCGAGGCCTCGGTGTAACGGGCGGGCGGCTTGGTGGAGTGGGCGGCCACGTCGAGCCGCGACACGGTCAGCGCGTCGCCCTCGGCCAGGTTGGGCAGCCGCTTCTCGGAGTCGTCGCGGTCGGTCGAGGGGTCGTCGGCCCCCTCGACGTACGCCTTGAGGAACCCGTAGAAGGTGATCGTCCGGCCCGAGGCGCTGAACTCGACGTCTTCGCCGGAAGCCGAACGGCCGCCGACCTTGACGCTGATCGACTCGCCGACCGCGTCCTTCATCTGCGAGGAGACGGTGCGCTGCCAGATCAGCTCGTAGAGGCGGAACATGTCGCCGGACAGCCCGGTCTCGCCCGGCGTGCGGAACTCCTCGCCGGAGGGCCGGATCGCCTCGTGGGCCTCCTGCGCGCTCTTGACCTTGCTGGTGTAGACGCGCGGCTTGTCGGGCACGTACGCGGCGCCGTAGAGCTTGATGGCCTGCGAGCGGGCGGCGGCGATCGCGGTCTCCGACAGCGTGATGCTGTCGGTACGCATGTAGGTGATGAAACCCTGCTCGTACAGCCGCTGGGCGACCTGCATCGTGTACTTGGCGGAGAAGCCCAGCTTCCGGCTGGCCTCCTGCTGCAATGTGGTCGTCCGGAACGGCGCGTACGGCTTGCGCGTGTACGGCTTGCGCTCGACGGACTTGACCGAGAACAACGTGCCCTGGAGCCGGCCGGCCAGCTCACCGGCGGCGGCCTCGGACAGGTGCAGCACGTCGGCCGTCTTGAGCTGCCCGGTGCTGGCGAAGTCGCGCCCCTGGGCCACCCTCTTGCCGCCTACCGAGGTCAGCGTCGCGGTGAAGTCACGCGGCCGCTCCTCGGGCTTGCCCGAGTCGAACAGCGCCTGCAGGTCCCAGTAGTGGGCGGAGGTGAACGCCATGCGCTCCCGCTCGCGCTCCACCACCAGCCGCGTCGCCACCGACTGCACCCGGCCGGCCGACAGCCGCGGCTTGACCTTCTTCCACAGGACCGGGCTGACCTCGTAACCGTAGAGCCGGTCGAGGATGCGGCGGGTCTCCTGGGCGTCGACCAGGCGGAGGTTGAGGTCGCGCGGGTTCGCGACGGCGTCGCGGATCGCCTGCGGCGTGATCTCGTGGAACACCATGCGGTGGACGGGCACGGTCGGCTTGAGCACCTCGCGCAGGTGCCAGGCGATCGCCTCGCCCTCCCGGTCCTCGTCAGTGGCCAGGTAGAGTTCGTCAGCACCCTTCAACAGCTGCCGCAGCTTGCTGACCTGCGCCTTTTTGTCGGGGTTGACGACGTACAGCGGCTCGAACTCGTGCTCGACGTTCACGCCAAGGCGCGCCCAGGACTCCTTCTTGAAGGCCTCGGGGATGTCGTCGGCCCGCTCCGGCAGGTCACGGATGTGGCCGATGCTGGACTCGACCGTGTAGCCGGCGCCGAGGTATTTCTCGATCGTCTTCGCCTTGGCGGGCGACTCGACGATCACCAGGCGTGTTCCGCCGGAGCTGCCGTTCTTGGCTGGCACGCTGCTTCCTACCTCACTGTTCGCTTGCAATCCCCCTGCCGGGAGTCGGCATAGATCTGAAAGGTAACCCGACTCGCGGAAATTTCCTTCCCCCGGGCTACCCACTAGCTTCCGGGTCCACCCACAAGCACGCAGAATAAGCCCCATCGAGCGGCATGGCGCCCTGACTCACCCTGGAGACTAATCGTTGTGCTCGACTACTCCTACATGGATATCTTCATTCCGCGCGACCTCACTCGCGAAGCCGCACGTCAACTGCTGACCGAACACGCAGAGTACGGCCAGTGGGAGCTCGCGCGGGTGCGGGTGCACCCCGACGGGAGCCGGCACGTACGGCTGCGACGCAAGGTCATCCGTGTCCGCAGCACGCTCTGAGCCTGGACATGGCTTTGCCCGCTCCGGGCCGCGCCCCCGGAACGGGCAAAGCATCTATCGCCTACCGCTCCCAGGCGGTGGAGCGGTAGCGGTATCTGTGGTTACCGACCTATGCCGTATATCTACTTACGGCCGAACCGGAACCGGCGGGCGGTCGCGAACAGCGTGGCCGACGCGGCGAACATCGAGCCGAGCAGCAGCGCGAGCAGCGAGCTGGAGTTCATCCCGGTGAGACCGGCGGGCTGGGCGGCGCTCATCAGGCCCAGGTTGCCGACCGGCAGGCCGCCGGTGGCCGAGGTCACGGCGCCGCCGACCGGGGTGGAGGAGAGCAGGTCGGTGGCCGGGGAGAGCGGCGAAGAAGGACGGGCCGGCGCCCTGCGCACGTGGTCGGTCCTGTCGGCCATGTGACGCTTGCCGGGCCGGACGGGCACCCGCTTCTCCCAGGACTTGGCCGGCGTGTCCACCTCGCCGGGCCTGGCCTGCGCCGGACCCTGCACCGGAGCCTGCGCCTGGCCGGGAAGGCCGGGCAGCTCGGGCAGGGCGGGCAGGCCCAGGGTCTTGGACGCGTCGTCCACGAGCGGCAGCGAGGACAGGCCGCCGCCGACCGGCAGGCCCGAGCCCTCCAGCTGCTGCGTCACGTTGCCGGGGAGCGGCAGGCCCGAGCTCTGGAGCTGCTGCGTCACGTTGCCGGGAACCGGCAGGCCGCCCGCCTTCGGCAGGCCGCCGACGTCGGGCAGACCGGGCACGGCGCCGGTGCCGTTGACACCGTTGAGCGCCGGGACGGCGGGCACCGCGGGCAGCAGCCCGCTCTTGGCCGCGGCCTGGTGGCCGGTGGACCGCAGGAACTGGCCGTAGCCGCCCGGGTTGCCGGGCTTGCCGACGTGCGCGCCGCCCAGGCAGCCCGCCGCGGCGTCGCCCAGCACGGCCACGGCGTTGCCGCAGACGTTGACCGGGGCCGTGATCGGCGCGATCACCTGGTTGCCGCTCAGCACGCCCGAACGCCCGGAGGTCGAGTTGCCGCCGCCGCCCACGCCGTTGTGCGGCCAGACGGCCGCGCCGCCCTTGCAGTGGGCGCTGGAGGCGCCGAGCACCGCGGCCGCGTTGCCGCAGACGTTGAGCGGCGCGGTGATCGGCGCGATCACCTGGTTGCCCGCCCCGACGCCCGACTGACCGGAGGTGTGGTTGCCGCCGGCGCCCCGGCCGCCGTTCTTGACCGAGACGACGCCCCGGCACCCGGCGAACGCCTTGCCGAAGGCGGCCACGGCGTTGCCGCAGACGTTGAGCGGAGCCGTGATCGGCGCGATCACCTGGTTGCCGCTCAGCACGCCCGAACGCCCGGAGGTCGTGTTGCCGCCCGCCCCGGAACCGGCGCGGGTGTTCAGCACCGTCGCGCCGCCCCGGCAGTTGGCCACCGCGTTGCCGACGGCGTTGCCGCAGGCCGTGATGGGCAGGTTGACGGGGGCGATCACCTGGTTGCCGCTGCCTGCGCCGTAACGCCCGTCGGTGTCGTTGCCCGTGGAGCCCGGCGCGGCCATGTGGTGCAGCCAGCCGCCGCCCGAGTTGGTGACGCTGGCGCCGCCCTGGCAGCCCGCGAACGCCCGCCCGAACACCGCCACCGCGTTCCCGCAGATGTTGATCGGCCCGTTGACCGGCGCGATCACCTGGTTGCCGCCCAGCGCGGACGAGCGCCCGGACGTCCGGTTGCCGCCCGCGTTGCCGACGCCGCTGTTGTGCACGGAGGCGCCGCCCTTGCAGCCCGCGGTCGCGTCGCCGAAGATGGCCAGCGCGTTGCCGCAGGCGTTGATCGGAGCCGTGATCGGCGCCGTGAGCTGGTTCCCGCCGATGAGGCTGGAGTCGCCCGAGGTCGTGTTGCCCCCGGCGCCGCCCTTGCCCTTGTTGTGGACGGTCGCGCCGCCCCGGCAGCCCGCGTCCGACTTGCCGAACAGGGAGACCGCGTTGCCGCAGGCGTTCAGCGGCGCGGTGATCGGGGCGTTGACCTGGTTGCCGCCCAGCACGCTGGAGTTCCCCGAGGTGCGGTTGGGGATGTCGCTCGGGCCGGCGTTCTCGACCGAGGCGCCGCCGTGGGACCCGGCGGACGACTGGCCGGCCGCGCCGACGGCGTTGCCGCTGATGTCGATGGGCAGGTTGATCGGCAGGTTGACCTGGTTGCCGCCGCCGACCGAGGAGTTGCCCGAGGTGTCGGCGAAGGCCGCACCGCTGCCGAACGACATGACCGCGACCGCCAGAAGGGCCGCAGGAGTAGATGCTCTAGCCCACGTACGCATGGTGAATGCTCCTAGTGGTTCTTGGGGGGATACCTGAAACGGTTCGCGGGCAGCCGAGGCCGTGCGAGGTCGCACACAACGGTGGCCTCGGTTCGCGAACAGGTTGACTGACGTCTCACCCGCCGGCGGAGGGGATCTGACCACGCTCCGCCGTCGCTCTCCGGACGGGACGTCCGGGGCGTGTGGAGATGGCGGGATCAGTCAGGTGAGAAGGAAGGGTCGTCCGCCGCTGTGCGGACGACGGGGGGCAGCACACGCGCCATGACGGCGGACTGGTACTGCAGCCGCGGGTCGACACCGGACCTCGCGACATCCCCCATACCGGGCCCGAACGGGCCGCTGCCACCACCGTTGGGCACCAGTCCATCGGTGTCCAAGATCTTTCCGGCGGAGGATGGTGGTGGCAGACCAGGATCCTGCTGGCTGTTGAGACCGTCCACGGTGCGGCCGGCCATCGCCTCGGCGTTGTCCGACGCCGAGAGGTAGCCGGGGACCGAAAGGGGAGCGGGGGCCGCGTCGGCGGCTCCTGTGGTGGCCGCGGTGGCATCCGCGGCCGCCGGAGCGGCGGACATGGCTCCGAACACGACGGCGAGCAGCCATCCGGCCGCCACGAGGGCGCCCATCGTGACTGCCCGCACGACAACCCTGCGGGCACCGGCCGCGAACCGCGCCATCCGGTCGGCCCGCTCGGCGGTCGTGTCCTGCTCCGGGAGCGTCGTGGGCACGCGGCGCACAGCGAGGGACGACGCCCTCGACTGCCCGACCTTCGTGCGTGCCACGTGACCTCCCAGCTTCCGGAACCGGCCTCACGTCGTGAGGCCGGTCCGTGGACTCACCCCTCAACGATCCGTAACCGTAGCAGCACCCAAAGTTGCCGCAAGGGCTTTTCAGCAGAGACCCCGAAAAAGGCCAAGGACACGCTGGTCCGCTTCACGGAAGACACCTGGGAGGGTCATCAGGACGGTCCGGCGGGTCCGCCGGCGGGCCACCGGAGAGTCGGCGCCGCTCCCCTGTGCCGATACTTGGTATGACTCACCCCCCAGAGTTTGCTAACCTTACGGAGCCGACGCGAGATGACGTCCCGCGTGCAGGCACCAAGTCCGGGTGGCGGAATAGGCAGACGCGCTAGCTTGAGGTGCTAGTGCCCAGTGATGGGCATGGGGGTTCAAGTCCCCCCTCGGACACACCGCACACATGTGGAGGCACCGGTAAACCGGGCCTCCACATTCTGCTTTCCGGGGCAGTACGTGAATCAGCCGGGGACCCCGAGCTCGCAGACTCCCTTCTCCATGACGGTGCTGCGCTGCGCCACCGTGAGCACGTTCACCTTCTCGTGAGCCAGGTCGTGGGGCGGTGAGGGCCTGGGGAGCGGAGGAGGAGGGGGCGGTTCCCGGGGGCGGCGATGAGTTTCGTCGGTGGGGGTGGTCAGTATGGGGGTGACGAGGACTGCTGAGGAAACCCATGACCGCCAGGCCGGCCGTGACGAGGTCGGGCCCGAGACCGATAGAGGTACCGTGTCCAGCCCACAACTCGAATCATCCGCCAAGGGCGTGTCCGCCGGGTCGGGCCGTACGCCCGCCGTGATCCGGTTGCTGGTGCTGGCGACGTTCGTGGTCGTGCTCAACGAGACGATCATGATCAACGCGATCCCCCGGCTGATGGACGCCATGCACATCACCGAGCAGACCGCCCAGTGGCTCTCCACGGCCTTCATGCTGACCATGGCCGGGGTCATCCCGATCACCGGCTGGTTCCTGCAGCGGGTCACCACCCGCACGGCATACACCACCGCCATGGGGCTGTTCCTGCTGGGCACGGCGCTGGCCGCGGTCGCGCCGGTGTTCGGGGTGCTGCTGGGGGCCCGGATCGTCCAGGCGTCCGGCACGGCCGTGATGATGCCGCTGCTGATGACCACGCTGATGCAGGTCGTGCCGGAGAAGGACCGGGGGCGGGTGATGGGCAACGTGACGCTGGCGATCTCCGTCGCCCCAGCCATGGGTCCGGCGATCTCCGGGGTGATCCTGCACTTCGGGTCGTGGCGGCTGCTGTTCGCGGTGGTGCTGCCGATCGCCGGGCTGATCACGTGGAGCGGCCTGCGGCAGCTCAGGAACACCGGCGAGCCCGAGGTCAGCACGATCGACTGGTTCAGCGTGGTGACGGCGGCGGCCGGGTTCGGCGGGCTGGTCTACGGGCTCAGCCGGTTCGAGGGCGGTGACGTGCGCGTCGCCGCCGCGATCACGGCGGCCGGGCTGGTCACCATCGCCGTCTTCGTGGTGCGCCAGCTCGTGCTGCAGAGGCGCGGGGCGCCGCTGATGGACCTGCGCACGTTGCGCCACCGCACGTACACGGTGGCGCTGGTGCTGATGTCGGTGGCCTTCATGGCGATGCTCGGGTCGATGATCCTGCTGCCTCTCTACCTGCAGAACGTCCGGGCGCTCAGCCCGCTGGAGACCGGGCTCCTGGTGATGCCGGGCGGGCTGGCGATGGGCCTGCTCGGCCCGGCCGTCGGCCGCGTGTTCGACAACCACGGCGGCCGGGTGCTGGTCATCCCCGGCGCGATCGGGATCATGCTCGCGCTGGCCGGGTTCACCCAGGTCACGATGACGATGCCGTACTGGCAGCTGCTGGGCCTGCACGCGCTGCTCATGGTGAGCCTGGCCGCGACCTTCACCCCGGTCTTCACGCTCGGGCTCGGGGCGGTCCCGCCGCACCTGTACCCGCACGGCAGCTCGATCCTGAGCACGCTCCAGCAGGTCGCCGCGGCGATCGGCACCGCGCTGGTGGTCACCGTGATGAGCGCGCGGGCCGACACCCTGCGGGCCGAGGGCCTCACGCAGGCGCTGGCGACCCTCGGCGGCATGCGGCTGGCGTTCGTGGTGGGCGCGGTCCTGTCGGTGGCGGTGGTGGTGACCGCGCTGCTGCTGCCGTCCCGGGCGGAGCGCGCCGTCGAGCACCAGGAGCGCGCCGTCGAGCACCAGGAGCGCGCCGTCGAGCGCTAGGGGGCGGTGGCGCCCAGGTAGGTGAGGACGGCGCGCACCCGGCGGTTGGTGTCGTCGTCGGCGGCGAGGCCGAGCTTGGCGAAGATCGTGGTCGTGTACTTGCTGATGGCGCCCTCGCTGAGGAACAACCGGGCCGCGATCGCCGCGTTCGACAGGCCCTCGGCCATCAGTTCGAGCACCGAGCGTTCGCGTTCGGTGAGGGTGGCGAGGGGGTCGGCGTGGGCGGGGCGGCCGAGCAGCTTGGCGACCACCGTCGGGTCGAGCGCCGTGCCGCCGTCGGCGACGCGGGCGAGCGCGTCCATGAACTGGCCGGCGTCGAGTACGCGGTCCTTGAGCTGGTAGCCGATGCCGCCCTGGCCGTCGGCCAGCAGTTCGCGGGCGTAGAGCTGCTCCACGTGCTGGGAGAGGATCAGCACGGGCAGGCCCGGCACCTCGCGGCGGGCGGCGAGCGCGGCCTGGAGCCCCTCGTCGGAGAAGGTCGGCGGCAGCCGCACGTCCACGACGGCCACGTCGGGACGGTGGCCGACCAGCGCTTCGAGCGCCGCGGGGCCGGAGTCGACGGCCGCGACGACGGTGTGCCCGTACGCCTGGACGAGACGGACGAGCCCATCGCGGAGCAGGAAGAGATCCTCGGCTATGACAATTCGCACGGCACCGCCACTGAGACGCGGGTGGGCCCCCCGAGGGGGCTGTCGATGTCCAGACGGCCGCCGAAAGCGGCCATCCGGCGTCTGACGCCGTCCAGCCCGGAGCCGGCGGACGCGCTCGCCCCGCCGGCGCCGTCGTCGGTGACGGTCGCGGTGAGGGTCCGCGCCTGCGGCTGGTAATCGAGCTCGACGGTCGCCCGGGTGGCGTGGGCGTGTTTGGCCACGTTCGCCAGCAGCTCGGCGACGGCGAAGTAGACCGCGGACTCGACCGGACGCTCGGGCCGCGCGGGCACGGAACTGCGTACGGCGACCTCGACGGGCGCGTCGAGCGCCAGGGCCCGGACGGCGTCGACCAGGCCGCGCTCGGTGAGCACCGGCGGGTTGATGCCGCGGACCAGTGAGCGCAGCTCGGCCAGCGCCGCGATCGACGAGGCGCGGGCGTCGGCCAGGATGGCGCGGGCGGCGGCGGGGTCGGTCTCCAGGAGATGTTCCGCGGCCTGCATCGACATGCCCATGCCGACCAGCCGCGCCTGGGCCCCGTCGTGCAGGCCGCGCTCGATGCGTTCGAGCTCGGCGGCCTGGGTCTGGGTCAGGTCGGCGCGGACGGCCTCCAGCTCCGCCACCCGTCGGCCGAGCCGCGAGTCCGGGATCGGGCCGAGGAAGCGGCCGGCCAGGGGGCCGAGGACGCGCCAGGCGAACGGCGCGGCGGCCAGCCCGGCGACGATCAGTGCCAGGCCGAGGCCGCGGAAGTCCGGGACGAGCGTCAGGTAGGCGCCGCCGGTCAGGCCGACCAGCGGCAGGGCGGCGACCGGCAGCACGGTCAGCCCGGCGAGCACGCACCACAGCCCGTCCCAGTGCAGCTGGGGGTCGTGGAAGCGGGCGTTCATCCGGGCGCGGCGGCGGGCCTCCCGTTCGGACTTGTGGTACTCCTCGCCGTCCCACCAGTGGCCGGTGGCCATGCGGGTGACCGGCGAGGGGGTGCGGTAGGCGACCTCGATGCGCAGGCCGAGCCAGCGCGCGGCGAGCCGGCGGGCGGCCTGGCTGAAGGTGCGGCTGGTCAGCGGGTGCACGACCCACAGGGCGACGGCGATCCACAGGATCACCACCAGCGTCTCGCCCAGCAGCGCCAGGGCCACGACGAACGGGGGCGCGGTCAGGTTCGCCGACCAGGAGTAGGCCAGCTCGGCGCCGAAGTGGCCGACGACGACGCCGACGACCGGCATCAGGCAGGTCAGCAGGACCAGGACGGCCGAGCGGCAGAGCCCGAGCACGATCTCGGCGCCCCAGCGCAGGGGCCCGCCCCTCGCGGGCGGTCTCACCTGCCAGCGTCCTTCGGCACGGCGCCAATTGTGCCAGGCTGCCCCTTTTGGCGAGGGCCGGGCCCTCCCCCGGTATCCCGCTACGCCCCCGTACGAAGGGGGCCCCGACCCACCGCGACGGCGACGGCGGCGCGGACGAACGCGGCCACGGCCGGCGAGCGGGACCCCTGCGGCCACCCCACGGCCAGCTCGGACGGCGACAGGTCGGCGACCTCCCGGTAGGCGATGCCCGGCCGGGGGTGCCGCCGCGCCACCGAGACGGGGACGAACCAGATGGCGCTCCCCAGTTCCACCAGGTTGCAGACCTGGGCCAGGTCCAGGCCGGTGCGGCGCGGCGGGTGGCCGGGGAGGGGTTCGGCGCCGTCCCGCTCGGCGGGGGTGCCGTCGGGCAGCGGCCGGCCGGCCAGGTCGGCCATGGCGAGGACGGGCCGGGCGGCCAGCGGGTCGGCGGCCGGCAGCGCGACCAGCCGGGGCTCGCTCAGCAGCGGCTCGGTGTCGAGGTCGCGGTCGTCGAAGGGGGTGGTCAGCAGCGCGACGTCGGCCCGGCCGTCGCGCAGGGCGGGGGCCTGCTCGTTGCGCCCGCCCAGCAGCAGCTCGACCGGGAGCGCGCCCTCCTCGTCGCGGTAGGCCGCGAGGATCCGCGGCAGCAGCCCGGCGTCGTAGTCGGCCTTGAGCGCCACCCGGAGCCCCGGCTCGGAAGGGGCCGCGTGCCGGACCCGGCGGGCCGCCGCGGCGACCGCGTCGAGGGCGGCCCGGGCGTCGCGCAGGAAGACCTCGCCCGGCGGGGTGAGCGCGACCTGCCGCGTGGTGCGCTCCAGCAGGCGCACGCCCAGCCGGCGTTCCAGCTCGCGGATCGCCCGGGACAGCGGGGGCTGCGCCATGCCCAGCCGCTCGGCGGCCCGCCCGAAGTGCAGCTCCTCGGCCACGGCCACGAAGTAGCGGAGCTCGCGCACCTCCAGGTCATTCATATCCGCAGGGTATCAATGGTGATCGGATCGGTCCTTCAGGTTCGCCGCCGCGCTCGGTTGACTGGCCGTGCCCCCCAGCACGACGTTCCCCGATTCCCCTTGGAGTTCTCCTTGATCGTCATCACCACGCCCACCGGCCGGATCGGCCGGCAGGTTCTCGACCTCGTCCTGGCCGCGGACGAGCCGGTCCGCGTCGTCGTGCGGGACCCGGCCCGGCTGCCGGCGGCCGTGCGGGAGCGGGTGGAGGTCGTGCCGGGTTCGCACGGCGACGCCCGCGTCGTCGAGGAGGCGTTCGCGGGCGCCGACGCCGTGTTCTGGGTCGTCCCGCCGAATCCGCGGGCCGTCGGACTCGACGCCGCCTACCTGGACTTCAGCCGTCCGGCCTGCGAGGCGTTCGTGCGCCGCGGGGTGGGCCGGGTGGTCGGGGTCTCGGCCCTGGGCCGCGGCCTGCCGCTGAACGCCGGTCTCGTGACGGCCTCGCTGGCCATGGACGACCTGATCGCCGCCACGGGCGTGCCCTACCGGGCCCTGACAATGCCCTCGTTCATGGACAACCTGCTCGACCAGGCGGCGGTGATCAGGGACCAGGGCGTGTTCTTCTCGCCGGTCCACGGTGACCTGAAGGCCCCCGCCTGCGCCACCCGTGACATCGCGGCGGTGGCCGCCGGGCTGCTGCTCGACCGCGACTGGACCGGGCGGGCCGACGTCCCGGTGCTCGGTCCGGAGGACCTGTCGGGCGAGGACATGGCGCGGATCATGTCGGAGGTGCTGGGACGGCCGGTCGGCCTGCGGCACGTGCCGATGGCGGCGTTCAGGGCCATGCTGGCCGAGCAGGGCTGGTCGGAGGCGATGGCCCAGGGGATGGCCGACATGATGGAGGCCAAGAACCAGGGGCTGGACAACGCCGAGCCGCGTACTCCGCAGGCCACCACGCCCACCGGTTTCCGCCAGTGGTGCGCGGACGAGCTGCGGCCGGCCGTCCTGGGGTGAGCGGCCCCTTGTGCGGGGCGCGGGTGCGGCGTAGCGTGACTGATGACCAGATTTCATATCCAGTCATGAGGTGTGGCGCATGGCGGAAAGGGCGGACCGGATCCTCGACGCCGCGGGCGAGCTGCTCCTGCGTCACGGCTACCGCAGGGTCACCGTCGACGACATCGCGGGCCGCGCCGGGGTCGGCAAGGGCACCATCTACCTGCACTGGCGGACCAAGAACGAGCTGTTCGAGGCGCTGCTGCTGCGGGAGTCCATCGAGGTCGTGGAGGAGTTCGCGGCGCTGCTGCGGCACGACCCCGCCCAGGTGCTGCCGCATCGTTTCTCGCGGGCGGCCTTCGTCTCCATGAGCCGCAGGCCGCTGCTGCGGGCGCTGTTCACCACCGACATCGAGCTGCTGGGCAAACTGGCCAAGCACCCGCTGCGCAGCCACGACGTCCTCGCGGCCGAGCGGTTCCAGCGGGTGGCCGACCGGTACGGCCTGCTCAGGCCCGACATGCCGCACCCCCGGTACACGCTGAGCGCCGCGTCCACGGGTTTCTACCTGCTCGGCGGCATCGACACCGTCGGGACGGAGCTGAGCGTCGAGGAGCAGGCGGACGCGCTCGCCTTCACCGTGCGCCACGCCTTCGAGCCCGCCGTGCAGCCGTCCGCCGAGGTTCTGGAGGCGGCGGCGGCGGAGTACGTCGCAATTCTCGAGGAACTGATCCCGCCCTACCGAAAGTGGATCTACGACTAAGGAGAGGCGATGTCCGACATCGTCGAACGGTACAACATCTCCAAGCAGCACTTCTGGCTGCACGGGCCGCGATCGGGCCCGTCCGTCGAGTACGACGCCGCCGCCGGGATGTACAACGTCCACGGCTACCAGGAAGTGCACGACGTGCTCGCCGACCCCGTCACGTTCTCCTCCGACACCATGCGGCTGGTCCCCAAGGGGCTGCTGCCGGAGGGCGAGGACTTCTCGCTGAAGGGGTTCATCACCCAGATCGACCCGCCGGAGCACGGCAAGCTGCGCAAGCTGGTCAGCAGCGCGTTCACCCGCAAGGTCGTCGCGGACCTCGAACCGCGGATCGCCCAGCTCACCCACGAGCTGCTCGACGCGGCCGACGGCCGCGACCGCCTGGAGCTGGTGGCCGACCTGGCCTACCCGCTCCCCGTCATCGTCATCGCCGAGCTGCTGGGGGTGCCGAGCAGCGACCGCGCCCTGTTCAGGCAGTGGGCCGACGGGCTGTTCCAGCGTGACGCCAAGGTCTCGCTCGCCGAGCCGGTGGAGAGCCAGAGCGCGAACGTGGCGAACACCCTCAAACCATGGCGGGAGATGACGCAGTACCTCGCCGGGCACGCCGCGGAGCGCCGCGCACGGCCCCGCGCCGACCTGCTCACCAAGCTGGTCGAGGCCGAGGTGGACGGCGAGCGCCTGCCCGACGACCAGGTCGTCAACTTCGCGATACTGCTGCTGCTCGCCGGGCACATCACCACGACGATGCTGCTCGGCAACACGGTGGTGTGCCTGGACGCCTTCCCCGGCCAGCAGGACAAGGTACGGGCCGACCGCTCCACCGTGCCGGCCGTGATCGAGGAGTCGCTGCGGCTGTTCACCCCGTTCGCCGGGCTGGCCCGGTCGACCACCCGCGAGGTCGAGTTGGGCGGGGTGACGATCCCGACCGACAAGATGGTCATGCTCTGGCTCGGCTCGGCCAACCGGGACCCCAAGCAGTTCCCCGACCCCGACGTCTTCGACGCCGGCCGCGACCCCAACCCGCATCTCGCCTTCGGCCGCGGCATCCACTTCTGCCTGGGCGCTCCGCTGGCCCGGCTGGAAGGGCGGGTGGCGCTGAACATCCTGCTCGACCGGGTCGGCGTCCTGCGCACCGATCCCGGCGACCCGGTGGTCTTCATGCCCACGCCGACCATGACGGGGGTGAACCGGCTTCCGCTCGTGCGGTGACCCGCCGCCGCGCGGGGGCCGGTTCCCGCCCTCGTCAAGCGCGGGTCCAGGACGCGGCAAAGTGCCGCGCGTCGCCGTGGGCGTCCCGTCCTGTGGGGGCCAAGGTGGCTTGTTCACCTTCGTCGCACCACAAGAGGGGACGATCCTGGCTATGAGCGGCAAGCAGCGGAAGCTGGAGCTGAGCGTGCCGCAGATCGTGGGAAGCGCCCTGGCCGCGGTCACCGCCGCGGTCGCGGCCTCCTACCTCGGGACGGCGGGGACGGTGATCGGCGCCGCGATGATGAGCGTGGCCAGCACCGTCATCGCCGACGTCTACACGCATTACCTCAAGCGCACGGGCGACAGGGTGAAGCAGCGCACGGCGGTCGCCCTGCGCGGGAAGAGGCCGCGGTGGGCCAGGGTGGGCGGCGCCGCGGCCCTGGTGTTCACCGTCAGCATGGGCAGCATCGTGATCTACGAGGTCATCGCGGACCGCACGGTGGCCGACCAGGTAGCCGGACGGACCCCGGGCCAGGCCGGCAAGGCCCCCGGCCGCAAGGACCGCCGGGACGGGCGGGCTGCCGGGGAGCCGCGGCACGAACGTCCCGCGACCCGGCCGCCGAGCCCGACGCCGTCACCCGGGCCGTCCACCGGCCCGTCCGCGACGCCCACGCCGTCCGTGCCGGTCACGGTCACGCCGACGCCCACGCCGGGCGGGACGGGTTCGGCCGGCCCGTCCCCCACGGCCACGCCGGACGCCACCCCCTCGGACCCCGTCCCCACCGCCCTGCCCTCGCCGACCGACAGGGACCCGGGCGAGCCGGCCGACCCGAACTTCGGCGACCTCCTCTTCCGCTGACCCGGCTGTCGGGCGGTCGCCGGCGGGCGGTGCGCCGAGCAGTGGATCCCAAGTGGCTTCCAAGTAGGCGTTCCTAGGCTTGCCGGGAGCTGAGTGGAGAGGCGGGTGAGCCATGGGGGTGGCGGGTGACGGTTCCAGGCGGGGGGCGCCGGCCTTGAACGATCCGTACGGCAGGACGCGCCCCGCCCCGCGCCACGCGGCACCCCCCGCGCGGGACCCGCGGGAAGGGCAGGGCATCTACCGGGAGGAGGCGTTGCGGCACCGGGCGATGTCGCGGGTCACCCGGATGCCGCCGGTGATCAGCACCCCGTCGTTCCTCGCGCTGTGGCTGCTGGTGGCCGCGCTCCTCGCCACCGGCCTCCTGCTGACCATGGCCGCGGTGGAGGCGGTCGCCTGATGTTGCGCCGCCTGCCCGTACTGCTCCAGAACACCGACACCGAGTGCGGCGCGGCCTGCCTGGCCATGGTGCTGTGCCACCACGGGCACCGCACCACGCTCCACCAGGTCGCCGAGCGCCTCCAGGTCGGCAGGGACGGCCTGAGCGCCAAGGCCGTCGTGGACGGCGCCCGCGACCACGGCCTCAAGGCCCGCGCCTTCTCCCTGGCCCCCGAGGACCTGGCCCGCGTGCCGCTCCCCGCCGTCGCGCACTGGGAGTTCAACCACTTCATCGTGGTCGAACGCTGGTCCCCCGACCGCGTGGACGTCGTCGACCCAGGGCACGGCCGCCGCAGGCTGACGCCGGAGGAGTTCGGGGCCGGGTTCACCGGCGTGCTGCTGGTGTTCGAGCCGGGCGAGGGGTTCCGGCGCGGCACGACCTCGGCGGCGAGCGCCTGGCGCAGGGAGTTCGTCCGGACGCTGTTCCGGCGGCGCAGGGGGCTGCTCGCGCAGCTCATCGCGGCCTCGTTGCTGCTCCAGGTGCTCGGGCTGGCGCTGCCGATGTTCTCGCAGCTCCTCCTGGACTCGATCGTGCCCAGGCGGGCGGTGGACGTGCTGTCCCTGCTGGGCGTCTCCGTGCTGCTCGCGGGGGCGGCCCAGCTGGTGATCGGGTACCTGCGGGCGGCGCTGCTGGTCGCCGTACGGGCCCGTGCCGACCAGGAGCTCACCGAGAGCCTGGTCAGCCATCTGGTGGCGCTGCCGTACCGGTACTTCCAGCAGCGCGGCAAGGGCGACCTGGTGACCAGGGCGGGCAGCGTCTCGACGCTCGGCGACATCCTCACCGGGCAGGTCGTGGCGGCGCTGCTGGACGGCCCGCTGGCCGTGGGCTACCTGGTGCTGGTCTACCTGTGGGACCCGGTGTTCGGGCTGGCGCTGACCGGGCTGGCCGTGCTGCAGACGGTCCTGCTGCTGGCCACGACCAGCCGGATCGCCACGCTCACCCGGCAGGAGCTGACGGCGCTGTCGGCGTCCCAGACCAGCCTGATCCAGACGATCACCGGCATCGAGACGCTGAAGGCGTCGGGCGCCGAGAAGCGGGCCGTGGACCAGTGGTCGTCGCACTTCGCCAGGCAGCTCAACGCGGACGTGCGGGCCGGGCTGACCAGGGGGCTGCTGGAGTCGGCGCTGGCCGCGATCCGGGTGACGGCGCCGCTCGGGCTGCTGTGGCTGGGCGCCTGGCGGGTGCTCGACGGGCAGCTCACGGTGGGCGCGCTGGTGGCGCTGAACGCCATCGCGCTCGGCGCGCTGACCCCGCTCGGCTCGCTGATGACCGGGCTGCAGAGCCTCCAGCAGGCGGGCGCGCACTTCGACCGGCTGTCCGACATCCTGGCCTCGGAGCCGGAGCCGAGCAACGGCATCGAGGTGCTGCGGCTGCGGGGCGCGGTCGAGCTGCGCGGGGTGAGCTTCCGCCACGACCCGCGCGCCCCCTGGACCGTGCGCGACGTCTCGGTCTCCATCCGCCCTGGTCAGAAGGTCGCCCTGGTGGGTGCGTCCGGCTCGGGCAAGAGCACGCTGGCCCGGCTGCTGCTCGCGCTGCACACGCCCGTGCTCGGCGAGATCCGTTACGACGGCGTCCCGGCGGCCGAGCTGAACCTGCGCACGCTGCGCCGCCAGTTCGGGGTGGTCACCCAGGATCCGTCCCTGTTCAGCGGCTCGATCAGGGAGAACATCGCGCTGAACGAGCCAGGCGCGTCCCTGGAGCGGGTGGTCGCCGCGGCCCGCCTGGCGGCGCTGCACGACGAGATCATGGACATGCCCATGGGGTACGAGACGATGCTCACCGACGGCGGCGGCCTGTCGGGCGGCCAGCGGCAGCGGCTCGCCCTGGCCCGCGCCGTCCTGTCGCGCCCGAAGGTGCTGCTGCTCGACGAGGCCACCAGCAACCTCGACAGCGCCACGGAGGCGGCCATCGAGGCGAACCTGAGCCGGCTCGTCCAGACCAGGATCGTGATCGCCCACCGGCTCAGCACGGTCAGGGACGCCGACCTGATCCTGGTGATCGACGCGGGCCAGGTGGTGCAACGCGGCACCCACGACGAGCTGACGGCCATCGGCGGCAAGTACGCCGAGCTGGTCGCCGCCCAGGCCGTGCTCTCCTGACCTCGTCACGACAGCCGGACGGTCACCGTCACCGAAGCGCCCTCCAGGTCGGCCGTCGGCCCGAAGGCGAGCCTCAGCCGGTCGCCCGTCGCCGCCCCCGTGAGCAGCGGGTGGCCGCGCAGCACGCCGGTGACCGGCCGGTCCCAGGTCACGGTGAGCCCGTCCAGGTCGCGCCGGGGGTCGGCCACGGTGACGGTGGCCGTGCCCGCGGCGTCCTCCCTGACCAGCACGGCGCAGGGCGCGGAGGCGGCGAGCGGGCCGGCGGCGCCCTCGTTCCAGAAGGCGGCCGCGGTGACGCCCAGCGCGTCCACCCGGACGGCCTGCCGCCGCGCGGTGTTGGCGAGCACGCGGGCCCACCCGGGATCGGCGGCCCTGGCGGCCGTGCGCGCGCGGCTCGCGCCCGGCATGAGCAGGTAGACGTAGTCCGCCTGGTCCGGATCGACGCCGTGGTCGAGCAAGAGCGTGACGTAGTCGCGGTCGCCGCGCCGTTCGCGCAGGGTGCGCAGGCCGTCCGGCACCACGTAGCCGCCGTGGCCGTCGAGGTGCGCCCACCCCGCCCGGAAATCGGCGGTCAGGGGGGCGGCGGTCCTGCGGTTGTCCACGATCGTCTCGACCGGCACGCCGTCCGCGGCGCTGATCCCCGCGCCGAGGCAGACCACGGCGTCGTCGAGGAAGAACCACGACTTGAACGACTCCATCGTGCTGTCGAGGCCGTTCAGGTGCTGGCCGACGACGGCGTACGTGCCGTCCGTGGCGCCGCCGACCCAGCGGCCGGGCGGGCAGGTGTCGCCCCAGGCCGGGCCCGCGCCGTCGGGCAGCCGCCGGGTGGAGACGGTCGTGCCGGGCAGCCGGTAGGGGTCGACGGTCGTCCAGAACGAGTCGGAGTACTGGTCGGCGTGGCCGTCGGCCCACCAGTAGAGCATGCCGGAGCCGGTGTGCCAGCCGCGCGGGTTCTCGCCGTTGCCGTGCTCGTAGTGGCCGATCGTGGCGGAGGCCATGCTGAGCGCGGCGCACCAGCCCGGCCGGCGGTGCACGGCCCGCGCGCTCATCGGGAACAGCCGGTGGCCGACGGGCTCCGGCGCGGCGGGCACGGCGTCGTCGGCCAGGACGGCGGTCAGGCGGGCATGGAAGGCCGGGCCGGCCTCGTCCTGCATGGGACGGCACGTCTGGCGTACCGCCCAGCCCTTGACCATCGCCTGCCAGCGGGCCCGGTCGGCGGCCGGGGCCACCTCGCCGAGCAGCAGGATCGCGGCGGCCAGCTCGCGGCCCCTGTCGTGGTCGCCGAACGGCTTCCTGCCGATCCCCCTGCCGCGCACCAGGTCCATGCAGAACCCGTCGTGCACGAACGGCGCGAACGACCGCTCCACCATGGCGAACACGGTCGGGTCCACGACCTCCCACGGCGTGCCGCGCAGCACCGCGAACAACGTCGCCAGCCCGGTGAGCAGCGTCACCCCGTAGCCGCCCTGGTACGGCACGGTCGAATGCTGGACGAAGGACCCGTCCCGGTAGAAACCATCTCCCTCGGCGACCACGCGGAACACCGGGGCGAGCGCCGAGGCCGCCAGCGCCGCCTTGCCGGGGTCGGCCCTGAGCATGGCGCGCAGCAGCATCACCACGCACAGGTCCACCCGGTTGGCGGCGGTGCTGGTGCCGCTGTAGTCGCCGAGGCGGCTCTCGGGCACGAAGTGGTCGACCGCGTCCCGCAGCGCGGCGCCGCGCCGCTCGCCCAGGTGCGGCCCGACCAGCACGGCCGCGTCGAGCAGCGCCTTCGGCACGCCGATCTCCCAGTGCCACCAGTTGCCCGCCGGGTCGGCGCCGGCGGCGTACACGTGGCGGCGGTAGTGGTCGATCCCGGCGGCGACGGCGGCGGCCAGGGTGGCGTCGCCGGTCAGCCCCGTCCCCGGCAGCGCGTACGCGCGGGCCATGGCCAGCAGCCGCCCCGGCGTCGCGGCGAACGACGGGAACGGCTGGTCCGCCCAGAGCGACGTGCCCGTGTACGCCATGGCCGCGCGGTACCGGGCCGCCCGCCGCCCCGTCTCGGCCAGCCGCGTCCGGTACGGCTCCGCGCCCGCGTCGAACCCCGACCCAAGCGTCACCTCGCGCCACTGGCGGCGCAGCCTGACGAAGGAGTCGTCCGGCGTGTGGGCGGGCTCGGACCGGGCGAGCGCCCCCGCCACGGCGGCCACGGCGACCGCGCCCGCCTGGAAGAGGAGTCGCCTGGACGGCCGGTGCACGCCTCGATTATGGCCCCGGCATCCCAGGGCCCGCGGGCGGTCAGACCTCCAGCAGGGTCTTGCCGTTCACCGCGCGGGCCTCGATCGCCGCGTGCGCCTCGGCCACCCGCTCCAGCGGGAACGTGCGCCCGACGACCGCCTTGAGCCGCCCGGCCGCCGCCTCGGCGAGCGCGTGCACGGCCCGCTCGTTCCCGTCCTGGCCCAGGGCGGCCAGTTGCTCCAGGCCGATCACGGTGACGCCCCGGCGGTCGGCCTCCGCCGGATCGACGGTCGTGGCGCTGCCGCTGGACGCGCCGTGCACGGAGAACCGCCCGCCGCGCGCGGTCACCTCGAACGCCTGGCGGCCGAGCTCGCCGCCCACGCCGTCGAAGACCACGTCGAGGCCGTGCCCGCCGGTCGCGTCGAGGACCTCCTGGGTCCAGCCGGGACGCGAGTAGTCGACGGTCGCCTCGGCGCCGAGCCCGGCGACCACCGCCAGCTTGGCCGCGCCGCCCGCCGTCCCGATGACCCGGGCGCCGGCCGCGCGCGCGAGCTGCACGAGCAGGCTGCCGAGCCCGCCGGCCGCGGCCTGGACGAGCACCCGTTCGCCGGGCCGGATCGCGGCGTTCGCGACCAGGCCCACGGCCGTGTTGCCGTCGATGAGCAGCGCCGTGGCGTCGGCCAGCGCGAGCGCGTCCGGCACCTCGATCAGGTCCGCGGCCCTGGCCACGACCAGTTCGGCGTTCCCGCCGCCGAAGCCCGGCGTACGGGTCACCACCCGCCGCCCCACCAGCCCGGCATCGACGTCATCGCCCACCGCCAACACGAGCCCGCCGACGCCCGCACCCGGCACGTACGGCGGCTCCGGCAGCGGCGGCCCCGGCGTGATCCCCCGCCTGAGCTGCGTCTCGATGAAATTGATCTCGGCGAAGCGGACCTTCACCACGACCTCGCCCGGCCCGGCCACCGGGTCCGGGACGGTCCGCGTCTCCAGCACCTCGGGCCCGCCGAACCGCGTCACCTGCACCACTCTCATGACCACTCCTCATCCCGGAAAACGTCCACGGCCAGCGTGCAACCTCAAGACGACTTGAGGTCAACTCGTCAGCCCGGCGCCCGCCCGCTTGATGGTCCTGATGATCGGCGCGGTCTCGATGTGCCGGATGGCGGGCAGCGCGCCCAGGCTGTCGGTGAGGTAGCGGTAGAAGGCGGTGTCGTCGCGGCACACCACGCTGGCCGCGAGGTTCGTCGGGCCCGTGGTCGCCCCGGCGAAGGCGACCTCCGGGTGCTCGGCCAGCGCGCGGCCGGTGGCGTCGAGGTCGGCGGGCGGCACCGACATCCACAGCTGGGCCTCGACCCGGTAGTCCAGGAGCCGGGGCAGCACGTCCATGTCGAAGAACAGGGCGCCGGCCGCGCACAGCTGTTCCATCCGCCGCCGGACCGTGGACTCCGACCAGCCGGTCGCCGCCGCCAGGTCGGCGTGGCCGGTGCGGCCGTCGCGGGACAGCTCGGCCAGCAGCGCGTCGTCGCCGGGGCCGAGCGTCACGTCCTCGCCGGTGTCGCGGGGGGCGTACACGCGGCCGGCCCGCAGGTGGGCGACCTGGTCGGCGGTGAGCGCGGCGAGCCCGGCCCAGCCGATGCGGCCGCCGACGAACATGTGCAGGGTCCGGTGCGCCGACACCGCGAGCACCCGGTTGGTCCTGGCCAGCTTGGTCAGCAGCAGCGGCTCGCGTTCCCGGTCGAGGCGCTGGATGGCGCCGCAGGAGATCTCGGTGCCGCCGGACAGCAGGTGCACCCAGAACGTGTCGGGCCGCCGTCCGAGTGCCTCGGCGATCGAGGCGCCGGCGTCGGGCGTGCAGCGCAGCCGGATGGCCCACGACTGGTGGCCGAGCCGCTGCCGGTCCACCACGCCGACGACCCGGATCCCGCCGCCGGAGCGCAGCCGCCGGTAGCGGCGGGCCACCCGCTGGTCGGACACCCCCAGCACCTCGGCGATCCGGCTGAACGAGGCCCGCCCGTCCACCTGCAACGCGTGCAGCAGCCCGCGGTCGACCTCGTCGAGCGTGACGTTTTCCACCAGATCAGGCTACTGAGCGCGGAAAACCGGCAGAAGAGCCTCGACGGCTAGGGTCATCCCCCGTCCGGGCCGGACCCTTGCCGCCATGAACACGACACTGACCCGTACGAGCTGGTGGCCGCTGGCCGCCGCCTGCCTGGGCGCCTTCATGCTCCTGGTGGACGTGACCATCGTCATGGTGGCCCTGCCCGGCATCACCGCCGACCTGAAGATGTCCTTCACCGACGCCCAATGGCTCCTGGACGGCTACGCCCTGGCCCTGGCCGCGCTGCTGCTGGCGGCCGGCTCGGTCGCCGACCACGCAGGGCGGCGCAAGGTGTACCTGATCGCCCTCTGCGTGTTCGCGCTCGCCTCCCTGGCCTGCGGCCTCGCGCCCACCGGGGGCCTGCTGCTGGCGGCCCGCGTGCTGCAGGGGGCGGGCGGCGCCGCCATGATGGCCACGACGCTGGCCCTGATCAGTGCCACCTACCACGGCCGAGAGCGCGGCATCGCGTTCGGCGTGTGGGGCGGCGTGAACGGGGCCGCCGCGGCGCTCGCCCCCGTGCTCGGCGGGCTGCTCACCGAGCACCTGCACTGGCGGGCCGTCTTCCTGGTGAACCTGCCCATCAGCCTGGCCGCCGCCTGGATGACCTGGCGCACGGTCGGCGAGTCCCGCCTGCCGGGCGGGGGCCGGCTGGACCTGGCCGGGATGGGCACGTTCACCCTGGCGGCGGGCGCGCTCACCTACGGGCTGATCGAGGCCGGGCCGAACGGCTGGACGTCGGCGCGCACGCTGGTGCCGCTAGCCGTGGCGGTCCTTGCGTTCACCGCGTTCGTGCTGGTGGAGTCGCGCAGCGCGCACCCCATGGTGGACCTGCAGCTGTTCGCGAACAAGGCGTTCAGCGGGATCATGGCGGGCGCCGGGCTGCTCATGCCGGCCGCGTTCGCCTGCCTGGCCTTCACCTCGCTGTGGTTGCAGCAGGCCGGCGGGCTGGGGCTCGGGCCGGTCCAGGCGGGGCTCGCGCTGACGCCCATGGCCGGCACCTCGCTGGTCGTCTCGGTCGCCGCCGCCCGCCTGCTCCCCCGGCTGACGGCGCGCGCCGCGGTCGGCGGCGGGCTGCTGCTGATCGCCGCGGGCGCGCTGCTGCAGGGCATGCTCGACGAGCACTCCACGTGGACGGCGCTCGCGCCAGGCCTGGTGGTGACCGGGATCGGCGTCGGCCTGGCCATCCCGGCCCTCAGCTCGGCCGCCATGGCGCACGTCCCGCCGCACCGGGCCGGGATGGCGGCGGGCGCGGTCAACACCGTCAGGCAGCTCGGGTACGCCCTCGGCATCGCCGCCTTCGGCATCCTGTTCCAGGACGGCATGACCGGGCCGGGTTCGTTCCCCTCGGCGCTGAACGCCGTCTACCTGGCCGCCGCGGTCACCGGGCTGTTCGCCGGGCTGCTGGTGCTGGCCGCCGTCCGGCCGGCGCGGTCAGCGTGAGCGGGGGAGCCGGCGCGGTCAGCGTGCGCGGGGCAGCGGCTGGCGGGCCAGCCAGGTGAGGGCGGCCAGCAGGTGCACCCGCCACCAGTAGCCGTCGTGGCCGCCGATCCACGCCGTGCAGCGGTGGGCCACGCCCGCCCCGGCCAGGCGCGCGGCCAGCGAGCGCGCGCAGTCCAGCGAGGCCGGTTCGAGGGTGCCCGCCGCGAGGTACCGGGGCACCCGTACGGAGCTGTCGAGGAGCTGCGGCAGCAGGTCGGGGCTGAGGGCGACGACCGCGGCGATCCGGCCGGGACACCGGTCGGCGGCGGTCAGCGCGAAGGCCGCGCCTTCGGAGAAGCCGGCGCTGATGACGTGGCTCGCCTCGGGGAAGCCGGGCAGGACCTCGCCGACGACGAACGCCAGGTGCGCCGCGAAGCGCCGCGGGTCGGCGTAGGGCAGGTACTCCCTGGCCCGCCCGTCCGGGTACGGCCCCGGCGCGCCGGCGGCGTGCGGACCGGCCAGGATCAGCGGCGGCAGCGCGCCGGCCAGGATCGCCGGCTCCAGCACCCGGGCGTGCGACTCGGCGGCCTGCCCGTCGGCCAGCAGGCACAGGGGCATCGGCCGGATCGGGCCGGGCGGCCGGTAGACGGTGATCGCGCGGCGCTCGCCCAGGTGGACGCTGCTGATCTCGCGGGTGACCAGCGTGCCGGCGAGCCGGGCGGCCGTCGCGGGGGCGGGGGCGGCGCGGGAGCCGTGCCAGATCCGCTCCACCGGCCGGCCGCCGGGAGGCACCGCGGTGACGCCGATCACGGCCCGGTCCAGGTGCCGTACGCGCAGGGACAGCTCCCACAGGTCGGCCGCCCCCTTGACCGGCCACATCGGGAACCGCACGCCGCCGACGAGCTGGGCGTTCGGCCCCTGCCAGAGCACGTGCAGCACGTCGTCGTCCTCGCCCCAGACGGCCAGCGGCCCGCCGGTCAGCACGGGCCGCAGCTCGGCCAGGGCGCGCCGCCGCCACACGCGTGCGAAGTGCACGCCGTCGGGCAGCTCGTGGGCGTAGCGGCGCCTGGCCCGGCGGCGGTTGCCCCGCAGCAGCGCCTGGTTGCGCTGGGCGAGCGTCTCGCGGCCGGCGGCGGCGCGTTCCTCGTCCGTCACGCCGGCCTCGCCGAAGGCGACCTTGTCACCGTGGAACTCGATGGTCTGCACGGCGAGCCGATCACCTGGGGGCATACCTGTACCAAAGCCTGCCGGCCCGCCCTGCGCAAGAATCCCAGGTCAGTGGACGCGGCTCCGGATCAAACGGTCGAGCAGGCCGTGCACCTGGGCGGGTGACAGGGCGGCGCCCTCGCGCAGGCACTCGGCCAGCTCGGCGGCGGGCAGCGCGCGCCGGATCAGCTCCTCCCGCTCGGCGCCGTCGGCCGGGTCCAGCTCCGGCGGCGAGAAGCCGACCCGGGCCCCGACCGCCTCGACCGCGCCGAGCAGGCGGGCGCCGTCCCGCGGCAGCCCGCCCGCGGTGAGCACCCCGGCCAGCGTGTGCGCCATGACCAGCCAGGACGTGACGTCCTTGTCCTCGTCGAGCATGCGCAGGATCGGCAGCCCGGACGCCAGCGGCCGGTCGGTACGGCCCCCCAGCAGGTCGATCTTCATCAGCAGCCAGGTCGAGGAGGCGGTGACGAAGCGGTGTCCCGTCCTGGTGGCCACCTCGATCGACCGGGTCAGCCAGCCGGCCGCCTCGCCCGTCTCCCGGGCGAACACCAGCAGCATGCCGAGCACCATCAGCGCCTCGGCGTGCAGCCACGCCATGCCGGCCACCTCGGCCAGGTCGAGCGCGGCACGGGCGTCGGCCAGGGCGTTCGGCGCCCCGCACAGGCCGCCGAACAGCGCGCGGTAGGTCAGGGCGCGCCCCTCGGCGACCAGGTCGTCGGCCAGGCGGGCCATCTCGGCCGCCTCCCTGGCCCGCCGGCTCGCGGCGACGAAGTCGCCGGCCAGGTAGTGCAGCCCGGCCATGCCGATCAGCGCCTGGGAGCGCACGCCGGGCTCGGCGTCGGGGTAGAGCTCCATGGCCGCCGACAGGCTGGCCAGCCCCTCGGCGACGTGGCCCCGGCGGTACCAGAACCACGACAGCAGGCCGGTGAGCCGCAGCGCGTACCCGCCGTCGCCGGCCAGCATCGCCGAGGTGAACGCGGCCCGGTGCTCGGCCTGGTCGGCGAGGAGCACCTCCATCGCGGCGGTCGCCCCCTCGCCGCGGATCCTGGCGTCGGCGGCCTCGGCGCGGGTCAGCACCCAGGCCCGATGCGCGGCCTGGGCCTCGGCCAGCTCGGCCGGGTCCTGCCGGGCGCGGGCGAACTCCTTGATCGTCTCCAGCAGCCGGTAGCGGCGCGGCGAGGTGCCGGGCTCGACGGCGACCAGCGACTTGCGCACCAGCGCGCCCAGGCCGCCCAGGACCGGCCGCCCGCACACCGCGGCCGCGGCGTCCAGGTCGAAGCCGGAGGCGAACGCGCCGAGCCGGTGGAACAGCTCGCGCTCGGCGGGTTCGAGCAGGTCGTAGCTCCACTCCACGGTACGGGCCAGCGTGCGGTGCCGCTGCGGGCCGGCGCCGTCGGTGAGCACGCTGAACCTGTCGTCCATCGAGGTGAGGATCTGCTCGACCGACAACATGCGGCACTGCCCTGCAGCCAGCTCGACCGCCAGGGGCAGCCCGTCGAGCCCCAGGCAGAGGCGTTCGGCGTTGGCCAGTTCGGCGGGCGTCGGCTCCCAGCCAGGCGCGGCGGCCCTGGCCCGGCTCAGGAACAGGTCGCGGGCGTCCGCCGTGGACAGCGGCGGCACGTCGTACAGGGCCTCGCCCGGCACGCCGAGCGTCTCGCGGCTGGTGGCCAGCACGCGTACGCCGCCCGCCCCGGCCAGCAGCTCGGACACCGTGTCGCGGACGGCCGTCACGAGGTGCTCGCAGTTGTCGATCACCAGCAGCGGGCTGCGGCCGCGCAGCGCGTACGCCAGGCGTTGCCCGGTGACCGGCCCGGTGAGCCCGAGCACCTGGGCGATGGCCCCGGCCACCAGCGAGGGGTCGGCCAGCCCGGCCAGCTCGACCAGCCATGGTCCGTCGGCGTCGTCCCTGGCCCGCGCGGTCTCCAGCGCCAGCCGGGTCTTGCCGATGCCGCCCGGCCCGCTGAGCGTGACCAGCCGGTGCTCGGCGAGCAGCGCGGCCACCTGCTCGACCTCGGCCGCCCGGCCGACCAGCGCGGTCACGGGGAAGGGCAGGTTGCCGCCGCGTTCCGGCAGCGGCGCGGCGCCGCCGGGACGCAGCGCGTCGTCCTGAGCCAGCACCGCCGCCTCCAGCTCGCGCAGCCCCGGCCCCGGATCGATGCCCAGCTCCTCGGCCAGCACGCGGCGGGCCGAGCGCAGCGCGGCCAGCGCGTCGCCCTGGCGGCCCGACCGGTACAGGGCCAGCACCAGCAGCTCCCAGCCGCGCTCGCTCATGGGCTGCTCGGCGGTGAGCTTCTCCAGCTCCGGCACCACGGCCGCGTGCCGTCCGAGGGCGAGCTGCGCGGCGAACAGGCTCTCCCGCGCCGACAGGAACAGCCCCTGGAGCCGCGCGATCTCCGGGACGGCGAAGGCCGCGCCCGCGAACTCCCCGTACGGCTGCCCGCCCCACAGCTCCACGGCCTCGCTCAGCACGGCCAGCGCCGCGCTGTGGTCGCCCGACTCCAGCAGGAGCTGCCCTTCCGCGACCTTGCGGGCGAACCGCTCGGCGTCCACGGCGTCGGGCTCGACGCGCAGCGTGTAGCCGTTGCCGACGCGGGCCAGCACGCTCTGCGGCGCCCGGCTGGTCCGGCCGGGTTCGAGTGCCTTGCGCAGCCTGGTGATGTAGGAGTGCAGGGTGGGCATCGAGGCGGGCTCGCCCTCGTCCCAGGCGGCGTCGAGCACGCGTTCGGCCGAGACCACCTGCCCGCGCGCCGCGACCAGCACGGCGAGCACCGCGCGCTGTCTCGGGCCGCCGAGCGCGACCTCCACCCCGTCGATCTCGGCCACGATGGGCCCCAGCACCTTGACGCGCAGCGCCACTTTCCACCTCGGTTCCGCGGCCCGGGCCGCCCCGGGTCAAGGAAGCTTAGATGAGGTTCGGCACCTTTGGCTGCTTTGTTACGACTTGACTCATTCGTCATCTCCCCAGTTCGGAGCCAGGTCCCTGGCGATCCGGATGTCGTCGTTGCTCGTGCCGGCGGGCACCATGGGCCACACCATCGCGTCCCGGTGCACGACGAAGTCCACCACCACCGGCCGGTCGTCGATCGCCATGGCCTGCTCGACGGCCGCGTCCACGTCCTCGGGGCGTTCGCAGCGCAGGCCGTGGCAGCCGTACGCCTCGGCCAGCGCGACGAAGTCCGGGATGCGGCGGGCGGCGCGCAGGTCGGTGTTGGAGTGGCGGCCGTCGTACATGAGGGTCTGCCACTGGCGGACCATGCCGAGGCTGCCGTTGTTGATGACGGCCACCTTGATCGGCACGCCCTCCAGCGCGCACACGGCCAGCTCCTGGTTGGTCATCTGGAAGCAGCCGTCGCCGTCGATCGCCCACACCGTGCGGTCCGGGCAGCCGATCTTGGCCCCCATCGCGGCGGGGATCGCGAAGCCCATCGTGCCCGCGCCGCCGGAGTTGACGAACGAGCCCGGCCGCTCGTGGGCGATGAACTGGGCGGCCCACATCTGGTGCTGGCCCACGCCGGAGGTGTAAACGGCCTCAGGACCGGCCAGGGCGCTCAGCCGCTGCATGACGTACTGCGGGGCGAGCGCGCCCTCGACCGTCTCGTAGCCCAGCGGGTACGTGCGCCGGTACCCCTCCAGCGTGCGCAGCCAGTCCGCGCGGTCGCCCGGCCGGCCGTCCAGGGCGGCGGTCAGCTCGGCCAGCACCTCCTTGCAGTCGCCCACGACGGGCACGTCGGCGTGCCGGTTCTTGGAGATCTCGGCCGGGTCCACGTCGGCGTGCACGACCTTGGCGTGCGGCGCGAACGTGCCCAGGTCGCCGGTGACGCGCTCGTCGAACCGGGCGCCGAGCGCGACGATCAGGTCGGCCCGCTGGAGGGCTCCGACGGCCGCGACCGAGCCGTGCATGCCGGGCATGCCCATGTGCAGCGGGTGGCTGTCGGGGAACGTGCCGCGGGCCATGAGCGTGGTGACGACCGGGATGCCGGTCAGCTCGGCCAGGCGCAGCAGCTCGGCGGACGCGCCCGCCTTGTGCACGCCGCCGCCGACGTACAGGACCGGCCGCCGGGCCGTGGCCATGAGCTCGGCGGCCGCCCTGATCTGCCGGGCGTTCGGCCGGGTGACCGGGCGGTAGCCGGGCAGCCGCATGACCGGCGGCCAGACGAAGGCGGTCTCGGCCTGGAGCGCGTCCTTGGTGATGTCCACCAGCACCGGACCCGGACGGCCGGTGGAGGCGAGGTGGAACGCCTCCATGATCGTGCGGGGGATGTCGGCCGCGTCGGTGACCAGGAAGCTGTGCTTGGTGATCGACAGGGTGATGCCCGTGATGTCGGCCTCCTGGAAGGCGTCCGTGCCGATCTGCGAGCTGGGCACCTGGCCGGTGATCGCGACGATCGGCACCGAGTCCATGTAGGCGTCGGCGAGCGGCGTCACCAGGTTCGTGGCCCCGGGGCCGCTGGTCGCCATGCAGACCCCGACCTTGCCGGTGGCCTGCGCGTAGCCCTCGGCCGCGTGCCCGGCGCCCTGCTCGTGCCGGACCAGCACGTGCCTGATCGAGGTCGAGCGGTACAGCGGGTCGTAGGCGGGCAGGACGGCGCCGCCGGGGATGCCGAACACGGTGTCCACGCCGACCCGCTCAAGCGCCCGCACCAAAGCCTGCGCACCCGTCATCCCGCACTCCCCTCCCGGCGATCGACTCCCCTGGCGATCGTCAGGAGAGTCGATCAGGGGGCCCTTGTCATCCGCTGGTGGCCAGTTGCAGGTGCTTGCGGCCGGGCCCCCGGCGGGCCTCGGCCGCCCGGTCGCGCCACCAGGTCAGGCCGTTGCGGGCGGCCAGCCGTTCGAGCTCGGTCAGGTGCCGGACCGCGCTCTCGTGCCGGCCGGTCGCCTCGGCCAGCAGCGCGAGGTGCCAGTCCACCGGCCCCATCCAGGCGCAGGCCGACAGGACGGTGATCCGGCCGCCGAAGGGCAGCAGCGCCTCGTAGAGCAGGCGGCACTCGTGCACCCGGCCGAGCGCCGCCGCGGCGGCGGCCCGCAGGCACAGGGTGGACGGGCGCGACCGGTCGAGCAGCGGTTGGCCGTCCAGCTCGCGGGCCTCGTCCAGGCGGCCCTGGGCGTGCCGGTGGAGGGTGCGGGCGGCCTGGTCGAGGGCGTGGTTCGCGCCGCGCAGGACGTCGATGAGCGGGCCCGCGGCGGCCATCGTGCCCCGGTGGTAGTCCAGGGCCAGGCGGCCGGCGGTCACCGCGCGGGTGGCGTGCCAGATGCCGAGGCCGGACGCCTGGTCGGCGGCGTCGGCGTACAGGTCGTCCGCCTGGTCGAAGTGGCCGCCGAGCACCAGCCGGCCCGCCCGCCAGAGCGTGTGCTGGAAGCGCGGCCAGGGCAGCGGGAGCCGGTCGAGCAGGTCGTCGCAGCGGGCCGCGGCCAGGTCGGCGCCGGTGACGTCGAACAGCTCCAGCCGGTTGTGGGCGTCCATCATGTTCGCCAGCAGCTGGTAGGCCGGCTCGCCGTCCGCCAGTTCGTGCAGCTCGGCGGCGAGGTCCGCCAGCTCGTGCACGTGCAGCGGACGCGGCAGCGACAGGTGCCTGGCGTTGAGCGCGCGCATCAGCAGCCGCCGGTCGCCCAGCCGCCGGGCCATGGCCACGGCCTGCGCGGACAGCCCCTCGGCCCGCGGGTCGCCGGAGGCGTCGTAGAGCTCCTGGGCCAGCCCGGCCAGCAGCATCGCGCGCTCGGGGCCGTCCGGTTCCGGCAGCTCGCGCAGCGCGTCCTCGAAGCGGCGGACGAGCAGCGGGTCGGCCGCGCCGTACGGGTCGCGCAGCGTCCAGATCGTCGGCGTGTCGAACGAGGTCAGCGCCCGGACCCGGAGCGCCGCTCCCCCGTCCGTGATGCGGTCGGCCGCCCGCACGGCCTGGTCCCTGACCCGGCGGGCGGCGGCCGGCTCGCCCGCCGCGAGCAGCGCGCGCACCTGCCGCAGCAGCAGCTCCACGTGCTCGGCCGGGTCGCCGCCGCAGGCGTCGTGCGCGGTCACCGCGTGCCCCAGCCAGGACGCGGACTCGGCGTAGCCCAGGCGCAGCTCGGCCTGCTCGGCCGCGGCCCGCGCCCACCGCACCGCCTCCCCGTACGCCACCGGCCCGGCCTGCACGGCGTGGTGGGCGATCACCTCGACGTCGGTCGCCGGACGGGCGGACAGCGCGGCGGCCAGGTCCCGGTGCAGCGCCGCCCTGCGCAGCGGCGGCAGGTCCCTGACGAGCGCCTCGCGCACCAGGTCGTGCACGAACGCCAGCCGCCCGCCGGCCCGCGCCGCCAGCAGGCCGCCGCGCACGGCCCGGTCGAGCGGCTCGTACGCCTCCTCCCCCGCGACCCGGGCCACCACGGCCGGGTCGAACTCCCGGCCGGCCAGCGCCGCGACCGCCAGCACGTCCGTGACCCCGGCGAGCGCGTCCAGCCGCAGGCGGACCAGCTCGGTCACCGCCTCGGGCACCTCGTCCACGTCCGGGTTCTGAGCGAGCAGCCTGATGCTCTCGCGCAGGAAGAACGGGTTGCCGCCGGTGCGGTCGGCCATCCTGGCGCACGACTCGTCGTCCAGCTCGACGCCGAGGTCGGCCGCGATGGCCCGGACCGCCTCGGGGCCGACGCCGGTCAGGCGCACCCGCGACAGGTCGTAGCGGACCAGCCGCCCGAGCACGTCGCCGGTCCCGGTGCGGAAGGCCGCGACCAGCGTGACCGCGCCGCCGCGCAGCAGCATGACCAGATGCCTGAGCAGGTCGAGCGAAGCCGGGTCGGCCCATTGGAGATCGTCCAGGACGATGACGAGCGGCTGGGCGCGCGAGGCCGTGACCAGCCATCGGGCGGCGGCCTGGTTCCGGCGCGACAACAGGGCCTCGGCCGGGCCACCGGCGTCCGGCGGCGCTTCGGGGCGGGCGTCGAGGAGGCCGGACAGGGGCTCGCGGTCCGGCGGCGGGCAGTGCGGCTCCAGCGCCTGGAACACCTGCGTCCACGGCCACAGCGCGGGCGTGCCCTCGGCGTCGTGGCAGCGTCCGCGGAGCACGAGCCGGCCGAGCCGCGCGCAGTGCTCGCCGAACGCCTCCAGCAGCCGCGTCTTCCCGATCCCCGGCTCACCGCTGACCTCGGCGACCGCGAGCCCGGCGGGCGCGGCCCGCTCGGCCACCGCCACCAGCTCGGCCAGCTCGGCCTCCCGCCCGTGCGGGACGTCCAGCGGGCGTGGCTCGGCCACCAGCGCCGGGGTGTCGTCCACCGGCGCGAGCGAGCCGGCCTGGCGCAGGATGTCCGACTCCAGCGACCGCAGCTCGGGCCCGGGATCGAGGCCGAGCTCCTCGGACAGCCGCCTGGCCGCCGTGCGCAGCACGGCCAGCGCCTCGGCCTGGCGGCCGGTGCGGTACAGGGACAGCGCGAGCAGGCACCACAGGCGCTCGCGCAGCGGGTTGGCGACGGTCTCGGCCTCCAGCTCAGTGATCAACGCCTGCGGACGGCCCAGGTCGAGCAGCGCGCGGGCCCGCCGCTCGACCGCGACCAGGCGCAGCTCGCGCAGGCGGCTCACCTCGACGATCGTCCACGGCTCGTCCTGGAACTCCTCGTACGGCGAGCCGCGCCACAGCCCGAGCGCCTCCTCCAGGCAGGCCAGCGCCTCCTCGGCCGACCGGAACTCGGCCCGGTTCACCAGCTCGGCGAAGCGGAGCGCGTCCACGTCGGCGGCGGCCAGCAGGTAGCCGGGCGGGCGGGCGATCAGCGTCCTGGGCCGGGCGCGCGGCCCCCGGTCCGGCTCGATCGCGCGGCGCAGGTTGGAGACGTAGGAGTGCAGGGTGGGCAGGGCGCTGGGCGGGGCGGCGTCGCCGTACAGGTCGTCGATCAGCGTCTCGGCGGGGACCACGGCCCCCTGCGCGACCAGCAGCCGGGCCAGCACGGCTCGCGGACGGGGGCCGCCGAGACCGACCGCGCCCCCGTCGGCGTCGCGGACCTCCAGCGGCCCCAGAACTCGGAATTCCACGTTGTCCCACTCATCGGCTTCGTCCAAATCGATCACAGTATGGTCGGGCCGACTTGCAGGAGACTGGAAGCCCTCTACGTGCCCGCCCTGATCGGGACGACGTTGCCGGGCCCGCCGCGGCGTGGCAGCGCGAACCAGGTGGCCTTGCCGACCAGGTCGGGGTGGGTCAGGTACCGCTGGGGATGGCAGCCGTAGAAGCCGTCGGAGAGCCGGGCGACGATGCGCAGCCCCCGTCCGTGCTCGGCGGACGGGTCGGGGACCGAGGGGGCGGGCAGGGGCGGGCCGGCGTCCACGACGACGCACATGACCTCCTTGGCGTCCACGTGCAGGAGCAGCTCGTAGGGGCCCTCGCCGTACATGAACGCGTTGGTGACCAGCTCGCTCACCATGAGGACGGCGTCGTCCACGACGTCGTCGTGCAGGTCGAGCCCGGACAGCTCCTCCCGGACGATCGACCGGGCGTGGCCGACGGTCCGGGCGTCCGGGCGCAACGGCCATACGTACTGCATCCGGCTCCGCCGGGCCGACCGCAGCCTGGACATGGCCTCTCCATCCTGGGAAGGGCGGCGACGAATGCTCGTTTCAGTCAACACGAGACCTGCCTCCGAGTTGTCGGACATGCGGCTGTCCAAACCTGTACGCACGCAAGGGCCGTTCGGGTCGAACGTTTTCCGAGAAATCCCGACTTTCTTCGCGGTCCGACATGTCTTCCCAGGTCAGCGGGTACGGACAGGGCCATGAGCAGTCCTGACGAGAACACCCCCGAGACCGACACCACGCCGCTCCTCGACGCGGCCAGGCGTCCGGCCGAGCGCCCGGGTGGACGTCCGGGTGAGCGCCCGGCCGGACGTCCGGGCGTGGCGGGGAGGATCCCGGCGGAGCACAAGACCGCCGGGCAGGCGGCGCTGGAACAGGCCCTGTCGCAGTCGGGCAAGCACCTGGAGGACCTGACCGGCGAGACGACGCCCGACCGGCCGCGCGGCTAGCCAGGCCCGCGCCCCGAGACCGGCCGGGCCCGCGGCTACGGGCGGCCGATGCCGGCGCCCACCTCCTCGATGAGGTCGTCGACCCGCCTGGCCAGCTGCACGTCGAGGGCCGTCACCGCGCCCACGGAGACGGTCCTGACCACGATGGCCAGGCCGTCGGCGGTGTCGTGGAGCTGGGGCTGCCGGCCGTAGGTGGCCTTGAGCCGGTCGAGCGCGCGGCGGACGGCACGCAGGTTCTCCCGCGGCAGGGGGATCTCGCGGCGCAGCGCCGAGCGGTCGCCGGTCCACAGCGGCAGGGTGGCGAGGGCCGCGGCGATCTCGTCGGCGGTGAGCGGGGCGGCGTGCCCCTTGGGGCCGGTGATGCCGCCGCCGCTGTCCGGCGGGTCGAACAGGGGGCGTACCTGCTCGGGGATGTGCAGCCGGGCGATCAGCTCGGGGTCCTGCTCGGCGACGGCGGCCAGCACGGCCTGGGCCCTGATCCTGGCCTGCTCGGGCGGACGGCGGCCGAGCAGCGCCGCCTGCCGGACGAAGCCCTCCTCGGTGCCGTCGTTGCGCGGATGGTCCATGGGGAAGTCGTTGGTCAGCTCGGGCGGCAGGGCGTCGAGGAGCTCGCGCCGGTCGTCGTCGTCGAGTGTGCGGGCGAGCGTGGTCAGCGTGGCCTCCGCCGCCGCTCTGGCCGGGCCGGCGCCCAGGCCCGTCATGCGGCCGATGGACGCCAAGAGTGCACGATATTCCATGATTCGTCCCCCGATCCGAACCTTCAGGCTCCTCGTGCCCAGGTCAGAGGTGCCGACACCTCCACACGGCCTGAGGGGTGAGGGGCACGTCGGTGACACGTCCGGCCAGCTCGGGCATGGCGGCGGCGACCGCGTTGCCGATGGCGGCGGGCGGGCCGATCGTGCCCGCCTCGCCCGCCCCCTTCATGCCGCCCGGGGTGAGCGGCGAGGGGGTCTCCAGCAGCACGACCTCGATGTCGGGCACCTCGCGGGTTGTCGGCAGCAGGTACTCGGCGAGCGGCTGCCCGTCCTCGGTGTGGACGATCTCCTCGGTCAGCGCCATGCCGATGCTCTGCGCGACCCCGCCGCGGATCTGGCCCTCGACCACGGACGGGTTGACCAGCGTCCCGGCGTCGTTGACCACCCAGTAGCGCTCCACCTCGACCGCGCCGGTCTCGGGGTCCACCGCGACGGCGGCGGCGTGCGCGCCGTAGGCGAAGGTGTAGGCGGCCGGGTCGTAGCTGACCCGCTCCTCCAACCCCGGCGTGACGCCTTCGGGCAGGTCCCAGGCCCGCCAGGCGGACGTGGCCAGCTCCCGCAGCGACACCGACGCCCGCGGGTCGCCCTTGACGCGCACGCACTCCTCGGCGATCTCCAGGTCGCCGGGCGCCGCCTCCAGCCGGTGGGCGGCGATGGCCAGCAGCTTGTCCCGCAGCCGGGCGGCGGCCTGGACGAGCGCCCCGCCGCCGACCGCCAGCGACCGGCTGGCGATCGACCCGATCGACGAGTACGGCGTCGCCGCCGTGTCCCCCAGCACCACCCGCACCCGCTCGATCGGCACCCCCATCCGGTCGGCCGCGACCTGGGCCAGCGCGGTCTCGATGCCCTGCCCGATCGAGACCACCCCGGACGACACCACCACCGACGCGTCCGGCTCCATGCGCAGCACCGCCGTCTCGTAGCCGCCCGCCTGGATGCCCGACGCCTTCATCTCCATCGACGGGCCCAGACCGGTGGTCTCGACGTGGCAGGAGTAGCCGACGCCGCGAAGGCGGCCGTCGTCCACGCCGGTGACCGGGGTGACCAGGTCGCGCAGGGTGCGCAGGGCCCGGGGGTAGTCGCCGGAGTCGTACTGCTGGTAGACCCGGCTCGTGCACGGCAGCTCGTCCGGCGTCAGCATGTTGCGCAGCCGCAGCTCGACCGGGTCGAGGCCGAGCCGCCGGGCCGCCTCGTCGATCAGGCGCTCCCTGGTCCAGGTGCACTCGGGCTGCCCGAAGCCGCGGTAGGAGCCGGTCGGGGTGGTGTTGGTGACCACCCCGCGCACCCGTACGCCGACCCGCTCGAACCTGTAGGGCCCCGGCAGCAGGGTGGCCGAGACCGCGAAGGGCGAGATGCCCACGTTCGAGGGATGCGCGCCGAGGTCGCCGAGGATGTCGGCGTCCAGGGCGACGAACCGGCCCTGGCCGTCGAGCGCCAGCCTGGCCCGGTGGACGGCGGCCCGCGCGGGCAGGGTCGCCGCCAGCCGGTCGCCGGGCGACTCGGTCCAGCTCACCGGGCGGCCCGTCCGCATCGCGGCCAGGCAGACGAGCGCCTCGTCGGGGTAGACGTGCTCCTTGCCGCCGAACCCGCCGCCGACGTCCCGGCTGATCACGCGTACCCGGTCGTGGGTGAGCCCGAACGCGTCGGCCAGGTGCTCGCGCACGTGGTGCGGGGCCTGGGAGGAGGTGTGCACGGTCAGCTCGTCGTCGGCGTAGGAGGCCACCACGCCGCGCGGCTCGACAGGATGCGGCGAGATCCGCCCCATCCTGAACGTCATCTCGACGACGTGCTCGGCGGACTCGACGAACTCCGCGCAGTCGGCGTCGCCGAGCAGGAAGTCGGTGACCAGGTTCGTGCCCCACTCGGGGTAGAGCAGCGGCGCGTCCTCGTCGAGTGCGCGTTCCGCGCCGACGGTCGCGGGCGACTGGTCGAGCTCCAGGTCCAGCAGGTCCGCGGCGTCGCGGGCGGCGGCGGGGGTGCCGGCCACGACGACGGCGATCGGCTGGCCGGCGTACCTGATCGTGTCGTCGAGCACCCGGTAGGCGGTCAGCCGCTGGCCGGGGGCGAGGGTGACGCAGGGCAGCAGCAGCTCCGCGGCGTCGGCCGGGGTGATGACGTCGAGCACCCCCTCGACCGTCCAGGCCGCCTTGGCGTCGCAGCCGAGGAGCCGTCCGTGCGCGACGGGGCTGCGCACCACCACCGCGTACGCCATGCCGGGCAGGCGTACGTTGCCGACGTATCTCCCCTTTCCGGTCAGCAGTCTGGCGTCTTCCCTGCGAGGCGTCCGCGCGCCGACATAGCCCATGGGCCGATTGTGCGCGCCGCGAGGCGTGCGGTCCATATACGATCTCGCGGGGCGGCAGGCGGGAAAGACCAGGTCAGCGGGGGCATAGATGCAGACATTTCTTCCGTATCCGGATTTCGCGGCCAGTGCCGGGGTCCTGGACGCGCTGCGGCTGGGCAAGCAGCGGGTGGAGGCTCTGCAGGTGCTGCGCGCCCTGATCGTCCCCGGCTACGGCTGGCGCCACCACCCCGCCGTCAAGATGTGGGCCGGCTACGAGGAGGCCCTGGTCCGCTACGGGCTCGACGTGTGCGAGCGCTGGTGCTCGACCGGCCGGGCCGACACCTGCGCGGCCACGATGTCCGTCGAGCTGGGCCGCGCCTGCGGCACCCCCGTCATCCGCACCCAGCACGAGCTGGCGGCGGCTGGCGAGCTGCCGCCCTGGCTCGGCGACGACGCCTTCCACCTCAGCCACCGCTCCGCCCTCCTGCGCAAGGACCCCGATCACTACCGCCCGCTCTTCGGCGACGAGCCCGACGACCTGGAATACGTCTGGCCCGCCTCGGGCCGCCCGCCCGCCTGCCTACCGGCCTGACCGCCCGCCCGCGCCCGCGCGGGTCCCGGTGAGGACGCCCTCCGCGTGCCGCGTCGCCGTGGCGGCGCCGAAGGCGACGAGCCGCACCAGGTCCTCGTCCGTCGTCGCGGCGCCGCGCCAGGCGGCGACGTCCGCGTCGGTGACCCGGTAGGGGGCGAGGGCGGCGAGCAGCGCGAGCCTGGCTCCCGGCCGTTCCTCGCCGGGCACGCCCGTCAGCGGGCCCGAGAGCCAGTCGCCGCCCATCGGCGGGTGCTCGCCGTCCCAGGCCGCGACCGCCTCGGTGACGGCAGTCCGCGCCGGCTCGCCGAGCAGCTCCCCGCCCGTCGCCGCGACGGCCATGAGCGTGGCGTACGCCGTGCCGACCGGCGTGCCGGCCGCCCAGGCGGGCTCGGGCGGGGAGGGCAGGCCGTCCAGCACGTCCAGGCCCGCGCCGGGCGGCAGCTCCCTGCGCACCGTCCGGGACATGGCCCGGCCGCCCACGCTGCGCACCAGGCGCGACTTCTGCAGGTTGCCCGGCAGCAGGTTCTCGGTGAGCAGGGACGAGGCGATCCGGTTGACGAAGTGGAAGGTCAGCGCGGTGCCGACGTACGCGGGCGCCTCGTCCGCGGGGAAGGGCGCGGGCACGCGCCGGTCCTTGGCCCACCGCAGCAGCGCGGCGTGCCCCGGATCCGCCGGCACGCCCCCGGCCGCGACGGTCTCGGCCAGCCTGTGGTCGCCGGTGGCGTGCAGCAGCGTCGTGTGCGCGGCCACGCAGAACGGGCACCGGTTGGCCAGCGACACCCCCAGCGCCACCACCTTCCTGCCGGTCCTGGACCCCGGCCCGGCCAGCAGCGACTCCCGCAGCAGCGCCCAGGTCCCGGCCAGCACGGCGGGCGCGGGCGACAAGGTCAGGAAGACCGCCATGCGGGCCATGCCGAAGTCGTCGGCGAGGCGGGCGTAGACCTGGGCCACCCGGCCCGTGGCGTCCTGCGGCCGGACGGGCGTGACGTAGCGGAACTGGCCTGCGGCCGTCTGCGTCGTGTTCATGGCCGCCATGGTGGGCCGCGGGACGGGCCGGAGTCGTCCTGCCCTGGATGACTTCCGCGGCTACGGCGCGGGGCGCAGAGGCGGACGGCGTACGACGGCGGGAGTAGTCCCCCATTCCGCCCATGTGAGGACGATTATCGACACATCAGGCTCTACTGTGCTTGGCATGAGCTTGCGATGGCACCCCGCCGTCATGGACGCGGCCCTCGCGGCGGTGGTGGCCGTGCTGCTGACGGCGACCGTGGTGGCCACGCCGGACGCGGGGCCCGCGGACTACGCCGCCGTGCTCGCCGGGTCGCTCGCGCTCGTCGCCTGGCGGCGGGCGCCGGTCCCGGCGCTGCTGGTCACCACGTTGTGCATGCTGGTCTACTCCGCGCACGCCCAGCCCGGCCCGCCGGCCGCCTTCCCCGTGATGGTGACCGTGTTCGCCACGGTCAGGGCCGGTCACCGGGCGCTCGCGGCGGCGGCCGGCGCGGTGTTCCTGGGCGGGACCCTGGCGGTCAACCTGGCCACCCCCGACGGGCAGACCGCGCAGGAGATCGTGCAGAAGACGACGCTGCTGCTCGGCTGGTTCCTGGCGGCCGGGGTGACCGCGACCGTGACCCGGCACCGGCAGGCGTACCTCGTGCAGGTCGAACAGCGGGCCGCCGAGGCCGAGCGGACCCGCGAGGAGGCGGCGCTGCGCCGGGCGGGCGAGGAGCGGCTGCGCATCGCCAGGGAGCTGCACGACTCGCTCACCCACACCATCTCGGTCATCAAGGTGCAGGCGGGCGTGGCCGTGCACCTCGCGCGCAAGCGCGGCGAGGAGGTGCCGGCGGCGCTGCTGGCCATCCAGGAGGCCAGCGGCGAGGCCATGCGCGAGCTGCGCGCCACGCTGGAGGTGCTGCGCGAGGACGACGACGCCCCCGCGGCCAGCGGCCTCGACCGGCTCACCCACCTGGTCGAACGGGCCCGCTCGACCGGCGTCCCGGCCACGGTGACGGTCACCGGCGACCGCCGCGACCTGCCGGCCGAGGTCGACCGGGCGGCCTACCGGATCGTCCAGGAGGCGCTGACCAACGTCTCCAAGCACGCCGGTCCCGCCACCGCCTCGGTACGCGTCGACTACGGCAAGGAGGAGCTGATCGTGCAGGTGGACGACGACGGCCGCGCGAACGGCGGCCCCTGCGACCCCGGCGTGGGCCTGCTGGGCATGCGCGAGCGCGTCACGGCGCTCGGCGGGCGGCTGGCGACCGGGCCGCGTCCCGAGGGCGGGTTCACCGTGCGCGCCGAGCTGCCGCTGCAGGAGGCCCGGTGATCCGCGTGCTGCTGGTGGACGACCAGGCCCTCATCCGCGGCGGCTTCCGCGCCCTGCTGGAGGCCGAGGACGACATCGAGGTCGTCGCCGAGGCCGCCAACGGGGAGCAGGCGGTCGCCCTCGCCCTGGAGCACCGCCCCGACGTGGCGCTCGTGGACGTGCAGATGCCCGTCATGGACGGCATCGAGGCCACCAGGCGGATCGCCGCCGACGAACGCCTGGCCGAGGTCCACGTGGTGATCCTGACCAACTACGGCCTGGACGAGTACGTCTTCCACGCCCTGCGCGCCGGCGCCAGCGGCTTCCTGGTCAAGGACACCGAGCCCGCGGACCTGCTCCAGGGCGTCAGGGTGGCCGCCCGCGGCGACGCCCTGCTCTCCCCCGCCATCACCCGCCGCCTGATCGGCGAGTACGTCGCCCGCCGCCCCGAACCCGAACCCCAGGGCCTGGACGTGCTCACCAACCGCGAACGCGAGGTGACCGCCCTGGTCGCCCGCGGCATGTCCAACGACGAGATCGCCGCCCAGATGGTGATCAGCCCGACCACCGCCAAGACGCACGTCAGCCGGGCGATGACCAAGCTGCACGCCCGCGACCGCGCCCAGCTCGTGGTCTTCGCCTACGAGTCCGGCCTGGTGACCCCGCGCGAGCGCTGACCCGAGGCTTGACCGTCGAGGAACGCGGTCCCTCCGCATACCCGTCCCGGACTGAGTACACTCGGGCACGTTCAACGGCCGAGACTTGTACGGCGAGGCTCTTGGCCCGGGGCGGTGGCCCCTCGGCCCCCGTCCCTCTGGAGTCACGTGAGCAGCGGGCTTGTCGATGCTCCGCCCTCCAGCGACCCCGGCGCCCCCAAGAGGCGCCACGGGCGCTGGCTACGCTGGGTGATCGCGATCGCGGTCGCCGTCGTCCTCCTGGTCGCCGGCGTGGCCGTCGGCGTCACCGCGAAGCTCAGCGGCAACCTCAAGCGCTCCACGGTCACCAAGGAGGACCTCGGCGAGACGCGGCCCCCCAAGGTCGCCACCTCGGCGATGAACGTCCTGATCGTGGGCTCCGACCAGCGCGACGGCAAGAACGCCAGGTACGGCCGCCGCATCGCGGGCGAGCGCACCGACACGATCATGCTGGCGCACGTGTCGTCCAAGCGGGACAACGCCATGGTGATCAGCTTCCCGCGCGACTCGCTGGTCCAGCTCCCCGCCTGCCGGGCCACGGGCGGCCTGCCCGGCCAGCAGCCGCACCTGGGCATGATCAACGAGTCGTTCAACTCCGGGGGCATCGCCTGCACCTGGAAGACGATCGAGTCGCTCACCCGCATCCACATCGACCACTTCGTGAAGGTCGACTTCACCGGCTTCAAGAGCATGGTCAACGCCGTGGGCGGCGTCGAGGTCTGCCTGCCCTCCCCGGTGAACGACAAGAAGGCCCTGCTCCACCTGCCCGCCGGGCGGCAGACGCTCAACGGCGAGCAGGCGCTCGGCTACGTCCGCGCCCGCTACAGCCTCGGCGACGGCTCCGACATCGGGCGCATCCAGCGGCAGCAGATGTTCATCGCCTCGATGCTCAAGAAGGTGATGAGCGGTGAAACGCTCACCGACCCGTCCAAGCTGTTCGGCTTCCTCGACGCCGGGACCAAGTCGGTGACCGTAGACGACGACCTGTCGGTGGGCGTCATGAAGGACCTCGCCACCAGCCTCCAGGGCCTCAACGCCGGGCAGATCCGGTTCATCACCACCCCCTGGCACTACTCGCTGACCCAGCCGGGCCGGGTCGAATGGGTGCAGCCGCAGGCGGGCCGGCTGTTCCAGATCGTCGCCAGGGACCAGAGCGTCCAGGGCGTCAAGGGCGGCCAGGCCAAGGTGGGGCGGTCGAAGATCCAGATCGAGCTGCGCAACGGCACCTACCGCGGCGGCCTCGGCACGCAGGTGGCCGCCTTCCTGGAACAGCGCGGCTACCACATCAGCAAGATCGGCGACACGGCCAGGAAGCCCCAGGCGAAGACCACGCTGCTCTACGGCCCCAACGCCGAGACGCGGGTGCCCACGCTCACCAACGACCTGCTCGCCGCCACGCCCAAGCTGGTCGCCGGCGCCCGGACGAACCACCTGGTGCTGGTGATCGGCGACGACTGGAAGGGGCTCAAGCCGCTGCGCGCCGACGACACCGAGGCGATCAAGGGCTTCGACGCCACCCACGACACCTGCGCGGCCTGACCCGGCCCACCCTCGGCTCACCCAGGCCCGTCCCGGCTCACGTAGGGCCGGCCGGGCCCAGCCCGGCTCGGCCCGGCTCACAGGGCGTCGGCGAGCCCGCCTCCGTCGATGGCGGTGAAGCCGGCGTCCTCGATGAGCGGCACCACGGCCTTCTTGGCGGCCTCGTCGTCGCCCCAGTAGGGCATGTCGGCCCGCGGGCCGCCCCGCTGCCCGGCCGTGCCCAGGTCCAGCAGCTCGTTGGGGTACTTGGTGTTGAACGTGCGCACCAGCCGCACCTCGCGGCCGAGCACATGCTGCTGGTACTGCGGGCTGGTGAGCCCGTCCGGCACGGCCACCACCGCCTCGGCACCGTCGAGCCGGGTGATCGGGTTGCTGGGGTCGATGACGATCTTGCCGCCCAGCGCCGCGCCCAGCTCCTCGACCACGGTGGGGAACGCCTCCCACCACACCGCCATGACGACGACCTCGCCGAAGCGCGCCGACTCGATCGGCGAGCCGACGCCCGACTGCCCCTCGGCGGCGGCCGCGGCCTCCTCGGCCAGGGCCGGCCGGGCGTCGCTGAAGAGCACGTCGTGACCGGCCGCCGCGAACAGCCGGCCGAGCGGCGCGCCGAGCCGGCCCGAACCCACGATTCCTACGCGCATGTCTGGATCTCCTTGTCGGCCGATCGGCACCTGCCCATCGGCCTTCCCCGCATGCCCGGCTTTGCGCCTGCGCCGCGAGATCTTTTGCCCGCCGGTGATCCCTACACTCGTCGTCCATGAACGATCCCGATGTCCACGAGCTGCGCAGGGGCAGCGCCGAGCGGGCGCACCTGCGTGCGCGGGGGCCCGAGCTGCCGCAGGTGAGCGACCTGGCCGGGCCGCGCGGGCTGCCGCTGCGGCACTATCGGCCCGCGCGGGAGCGGCGGCCGCTGGTGGTGTACGTGCACGGCGGCGCGTGGGTGCTCTGCGACCTGGACACCCACGACCGGATCTGCCGCCTGCTGGCCCGCGAGTGCGAGGTGGAGGTGCTGGCCGTGGACTACCGGCTGGCGCCCGAGCACCCGTACCCGGCGGCCGTCGAGGACGTCGTGGACGTGCTGCGCGAGGCCCGTCCGGTCGCGGTGGCCGGGGACAGCGCGGGCGGCTACCTGGCCACGATGGCCTGCCTGGCGCTGCGGGACGCGGGCGACCCGTTGCCCGCCGCCCAGATCCTGGTCTGCCCCAACACCGACCTCACGCTCTCCTGCCCCAGCGTGCGGGAGAAGGGCACCGGTCACGGCCTCGACGAGAGCTTCCTCGCCTGGGCCGTGCGGCAGTGGGCGCCCGATCCGGCGCGGCGCGCCGACCCGAGGCTGAGCCCGCTGCTCGTGCCCGACCTGAGCGGGATGCCCGCCACGCTGGTGGTCACCGCCGAGCACGACGCCCTCAGGGACGAGGGCGAGGCGTACGCCCGCCGGCTGGCCGAGGCGGGCGTGCCGGTCACGTGCCGCAGGGAGCCCGGCCTCACGCACGGATTCCAGCAGAACGCCGACCCGGTGTCGCAGGCCGCCACCGGCCGCCTGCTCGCCGACGCGCGCCGCCTGCTCGAAGCGGTGACGGGCTAGCCCGTCGGACCACCGTGGCCCGGCCCGCGCCCTGCGGCACGCCGCCGGGCGGGCACGGGAACACCGCCTGGAACTCGCGGCGACCGGTCAGGCGCCGGAGGCCAGGCGGCCCGAGAACGTCGCGGACGCCCCCGCGAAGCCGGCGCGCGTCATTGCGCGCGCTCGGACTCCTGCTCGGACGCCGTAGACGTGTACATCTCCTCGCGCGGCGTGTCCGCGCCCAGCTCCTCGCGCAGCCGGTCGTAGTCGATGTTGTGGTTGGCGTACTTCAGCTGGCGAGCGACCTTCGTCTGCTTCGCCTTGGCTCTTCCTCGGCCCATGGCTACTCCCTAGTCCCCGCTGTCATGCTATCCAACAACGTTACGACTTGAAGAATTATGCAACTGCGCTCGATTAGTCTTGCAATATGCACGTGGAGGTCCACCAGGCCAAGGCCGACTTCTTCAGGACGCTCGGCCACCCCGCTCGCATCAGAGTGTTGGAGCTACTCCAGGAAGGTCCGCTGCCCGTCAGGGACCTGCTGGCCCAGATCGACATCGAGGCGTCGAGCCTCTCACAACAGCTGGCGGTCCTGCGCAGGGCCGGGATCGTGAGCGCAATCCGCGAAGGCAGCACGGTGGTCTACACCCTGGCCACTCCCGAGCTGGCAGACCTGCTCGGGGCCGCCCGCCGCATCCTCACCGACATGCTGGCCGACCAGGGGGAGCTCCTGGCCGAGCTGCGGGCGGAGGTCACTTAGCGGCGGCCTCGGCGCGGCGCCTGACCACCTTCGGGTAACGGGCGGTGAAGACGGCGGGGACGACGAACGAGAGCACCTTGATCGCGATGACGACCGTGGTGGCGTGGGGGGCCGCGGCCAGCACGAACGTCAGCGAGACGGCGGCGAGCGTGAACGCCACCGCCCACACCGTCGTGATCACCACGTTGACGCGGCGGAACGCCTGGGTCTCCCAGATCTCCTTCGGCGCCATCGTGCGCGCGATGCCCAGCGTGAACGGCTTGCCGATGGCCAGCGAGCCCCAGGCGGTGCCGGCCAGCCAGACGTTGACCAGCGCGGGCCCGTACGGCGTGAGCGGCGAGTGCGGGGCCGCCAGGGAGAGCACCGTGAGCAGGGCGAAGAAGGCGGCGGCGCTCGTCTCGATCACGATCTCGTCCCAGGCCCGGCCGGACCGCCGGTCGATGACCACGAGGGCGAGGGCGATCACGAGGCCGGTGATGGCGCCCCAGCGCCACTCGTCGCCGGTGGCGATGACCGCGTAGACGACCCAGGGGAGGAAACCGAGCAGACCGCGCATCGCGCAACTCCTTTGACATTCCTAAGTAGACATGTCGAATGTAGAACCTCCTGTGGAGATATGTCAATATAGGAATATGAGCTTGAGACACGCCGTGCTTGGTCTGCTCGCCGAGGGGCCGGCCAGCGGCTACGACCTGCTGAAGACCTTCGACGTCTCATTGTCCAACGTCTGGCCGGCCACGCAGAGCCAGCTCTACGCCGAGCTCGGCAAGCTGGCCGACGCCGGTCTGGTGAGCGTCGCGGCCGAGGGCCCCCGTGGCCGCAAGGAGTACGCGATCACCCAGGAGGGCCGGGCCGAGCTGCGCCGCTGGATCACCGAGGTCGAGCCCGTCAGGGTCGGGCGCAGCGACATGCTGCTGCGCGTGTTCTTCCTCGGCCAGGTCGATCCCGAGCAGGCCCGCGCCTACCTGCGCCGCCAGGCCGAGGTGGTGGGCAAGCACCTGGAGCACATGGAGGCCATCAAGGGCTTCGTCGAGAGCGGCCAGGACAACCTGTCGGTCTACGGCCGGCTCGCCCTGGAGTACGGCCTGCGGCTCGGCGCCGTGCAGAAGGAGTGGGCCGAGTGGGCCGAGGGGCAGATCCGTTAGGCTCGCCCCCATGGTCTCCGAGCTGTTCGATCCGAAGATGTGGCAGGTCGTCGAGGGCTTCGACTTCACCGACATCACCTACCACCGGGCCCTCGACCAGGGCACGGTGCGGGTCGCGTTCAACCGGCCCGAAGTGCGCAACGCCTTCAGGCCCCAGACGGTCGACGAGCTCTACCGGGCGCTCGACCACGCCAGGCAGGCCACCGACGTCGGCTGCGTGCTGCTCACGGGCAACGGCCCCTCGCCCAAAGACGGCGGGTGGGCCTTCTGCTCCGGCGGCGACCAGCGCATCAGGGGCAAAGACGGCTACCAGTACGCCGACGGCACCCCCGCCACCGGGCGCCTGCACATCCTGGAGGTGCAGCGCCTGATCCGCTTCATGCCCAAGATCGTGATCTGCGTGGTGCCCGGCTGGGCCGCGGGCGGCGGGCACAGCCTCCACGTCGTGGCCGACCTCACCCTGGCCAGCGCCGAGCACGCCCGCTTCAAGCAGACCGACGCCGACGTGGCCAGCTTCGACGGCGGCTTCGGCTCGGCCTACCTGGCGCGGCAGGTCGGGCAGAAGTTCGCCCGCGAGATCTTCTTCCTGGGCGACACCTACAGCGCGGCCGACGCCCACCGCATGGGCATGGTCAACGCCGTCGTGCCGCACGCGGAGCTGGAGGCCACGGCGCTGGAGTGGGCGCGCAAGGTCAACGGCAAGTCGCCCACCGCGCAGCGCATGCTGAAGTTCGCCTTCAACATGATCGACGACGGGCTCGTCGGGCAGCAGGTGTTCGCGGGCGAGGCGACGCGGCTGGCGTACATGACGGACGAGGCGGCCGAGGGGCGCGACTCCTTCCTGGAGAAGCGGGCGCCCGACTGGTCGCCCTTCCCCTGGCACTTCTAGCCGCGGGCGCCCCGGCCGGAGGCAGACTGGGGCGATGAGGATCATGGTTCCCGAGGCGTTGACCGCATCGCATGTGAAGATCGACGGCGAGCGGGGGCGGGCCTGGTCGGCCGGCCTGCCCGCGCTGGCCGAGCGTTACCTGGAGGAGTGGGGGCTGCGGCTGGACGAGGGCCGCCCCATGCACGGCGTGGTCTCCCTCGTGCTGCCCGTCGTACGGGAGGACGGCACCAGGGCGGCGCTCAAGCTCCAGCCCGTCACCGACGAGAACGCCACCGAGGCGCCCGGCCTGCGCACGTGGGCCGGGAAGGGCTCGGTCCTGCTGCTCGACGACGACCCCGAGACCGGCACCCTGCTGCTGGAACGCCTCGACTCCGGCCGCCCGCTGTCGGCCGTCCCGGACGACACCGAGGCGCTGACGATCCTGACCGGGTTGCTGGGCCGGTTGACCGCCCTCCCCGCCCCGCCGGGGCTGCGCCGGTTGGGCGACATCGCCGCGCAGATGCTGGCCGACGTCGACCGCGCGACGGCCGCGCTGCCCCGCGAGCAGGACAGGTACTGGCTGCGCTGGTGCGCCGACGCGGTCGCCGAGCTCGTCGCCGAGCCGGGCGACCGGCTGCTGCACTGGGACCTGCACTACGACAACGTGCTGGCCGCCGAGCGGGAGCCGTGGCTGGCCATCGACCCCAAGCCGCTGGCCGGCGACCCGGGGTTCGACCTGTGGCCCGCCCTGGACAACCGCTGGGACGCCGTCGTCGCCACCGGCGACCCGATCAGAGGCGTGCTGCGGCGGTTCGACCTGATGGTGGACGGGCTGGGCCTCGACCCCGCCAGGGCGGCCGGCTGGACCCTCGGCCGGATCCTGCAGAACGCCCTCTGGGACGTCGAGGACGGCGAGCACGAGCTCAACGAGGTCGCCCTGGTGATCGCCGAGGCCATGCGCCACCGGCAGTGACGGTTCACCGCCAGTAGGCGGGATATCTGTGGCCCGGCAGCGCCCGTCCGAGCGCCACCCCGGCGGCGATCACCACGACGCTCGCGACCAGGACCGGGTCGAGCAGGTACACCGGGTCGGGGGCGGTGAGCCCGATCAGCGCCGCCGTGGCCCCGGCCGGCAGGTGAGGGGCCCGCAGCAGCAGCATCGGGGCCGTGGAGAGCGCCGCCGCAGCGACCGCCGTCCACACCGAGGGGCCGGTGAGGGCGGTGAGCGCCAGGGCGAGCGCGGTGGCGCTCAGGTGGCCGAGGAGGATGCTGCGCGGCTGGGCGAACGGCGCGGCGGGCGCCAGGGCCACGATCCCGGCGGTGGCGGCGAACGGCAGCGCGAACAGCTCCATGCCGGTGAGGCCGGCCAGCAGGGCCAGTAACGACAGTCCGGCCAGCGCCGCCGCGGTGGCCAGGGCCACCGCCCTGCCGGACGGACGGGCGGGCGCCCCCGACGTCCCGGCCCACCCCCACCTCCGGGTGGGCGGCGGCCCGGCCGTCGGGCCCGCCGCGCGCCCGTGGGGGGCGGGCGTGCGGCGGGAGCTCAGGGATCGGTGCGTGTGGACGGCGGCGGCGGCGGACAGGCCTGGGCGGGCCGTGGTGTTCCCGCGGCGGCGGGGCTGGGCCATCGGAGGCTCCCGTCAGTCGGAGAGGCGGCGGAGGAAGTCGCGGACCAGCGCGGCGATCTGCCGGCCACGGGTCTCCAGGGCGAAGTGGCCCGCGTCGATGAGCTGGATCTCGGCGCGCTTGGTGTCCCGGTCGAAGGCGAGGGCGCCGTCGGGGCCGAAGATCTCGTCGTGCCGCCCCCACACGGCCAGCACCGGCGGCTGGTGCGTGCGCAGGTACTCCTGCCACTGCGGGTAGAGGCCCGGGTTGCGGCCGTAGTCCACGAAGAGGGCGAGCTGGACGGCGTGGTTGCCGGGCCGGTCGAGGCGGGCCTGGTCGAGGGCGGCCTTGTCGGGGTTGACCATGGCGGCGTCGGGGACGCCGTGCGTGTACTGCCAGTGGGTGGCCTCGGGGGTGAGCAGGCCGAGCAGCGCGGAGGTGTTCTCCTCGGAGGGGTCGGCCCACGCCTTGCGCAGCGGCTCCCAGAACGGCGTCAGGCCCTCCTCGTACGCGTTGCCGTTCTGGGTGACGATGCCGGTGATGCGCTCCGGGTGCCGGACGGCGAGGCGGAAGCCGACGGGGGCGCCGTAGTCGTGCACGTAGAGCGCGTACTTGGTGACGCCCAGGGTGTCCAGGAGGCTGTCCACCACGTCGGCCAGGTGGTCGAAGCTGTACTCCCACTCGTCGGCCGCGGGGGCCGAGCTGTGACCGAAGCCCGGGTAGTCGGGCGCGATCAGGTGGAACTCGTCCGCCAGGTCGGCGATCAGCTCCTGGTAGGCCACCGACGAGGTCGGGAACCCGTGCAGCAGCACCAGCGTGGGCGCCGACGGGTCACCGGCCTCCCGGTAGAACACGTCGAGGCCGTCCACCACAGCGGTGCGGTACCGAACAGTCATCTCATCCTCCAGCTATAACCGGCTAAATCCGTTTTGCTGGTTAAGTGATAGCATGGCGATCGATAACCAGTCAAATCGCTTTGGGGGGTTAGAGGCAGTGAGGATACGGCCGCTTCGTGACGAGCCCATGGCGCTCGACCTGGTCGACACCGTCTGGGTGGAGCACGGCGCCCTGCTCGACCAGTTCGACGACCTGGAAGGCGTGCGCTCCTGGCTCGGCGACCACGGCCTGCCGGGCGAGGACGATCTGGAACGGGTGCGCGACCGGCTCGTCCGGACGCGGGACGCGCTGCGCGGCTCGCTCGAAGGCCGGGGGCACGACGCGCTCAACGCGGTGCTCGCCGAGGGCTCGACCAGGCCGCGGGTGGACGCCGACGGGCCGCGCGAGACCGTCGTGGTGAGCGATCCGGCCTGGGAGGCGGCCTGGACGGCGGCCGCCGACTTCGTCCGGCTCCTGCGCGAACGTCCCGAACGGCTGCGCAAGTGCGCGAACCCGGCCTGTGTCCTGTGGTTCCTCGACGTGAGCAAGAACGGCAGCCGCAGGTGGTGCTCGATGGAGGTGTGCGGCAACCGCGCGAAGGCGGGCCGGTTCAACCAGCGCCACAAGAACGCCGTCTGAACCGCGAAGGCGGGCCGGCTCGGCCGACGCCACAGGAACGCCGCCCGAACCGGCCCGCCCGGAGATCGTGGCGGACCTCTAGTCCGTCACCAGGACGACCTTCCCCCGGCCGTGTCCGGTCTCGATCTCGCGGTGGGCGTCGGCGGCCTCCTCCAGCCGGTACGTCCGCCGCACCGGGAAGGCGAAGCGGCCCTCGGCGTACAGGGCGGCGTACCGGCCGAGCCGTTCGGCCGTGCGCTCGCCCTGGACGACCTTGACGCCCAGCTCGGCCGCCCGGCCGTGCTCGACCAGCGTGACGATGCGCCCGCGGTCGGCGACCAGGTCGAGCGAGACCTCCAGGGCGTGGCCGCCGGCGCCGTCGAGGGCCGCGTGCACGCCGCCGGGGGCGAGCGCGCGGACCCGGTCGGCGAGCCCGTCACCGTAGGCGACCGGGATCGCGCCGAGGTCGCGCAGGTGGTCGTGGTTGGCCTCGCGGGCGGTGCCGATCACCGTGGCGCCGCGCATGCGGGCGATCTGCACGGCCGCCGTGCCCACCGACCCGGCCGCACCGTGCACGAGCAGCGTCTCGCCGGCGCCGACCGCCAGGGCGTCGAGGGCCAGCTCGGCCGTCTGCACGCCGGAGGTCAGCCCGCCGGCCACCTCCCAGGGCGTCCCGGCGGGCTTGGGGGCCACGTCGGCCGCCGGGACCACGATGTACTCGGCGTAGGCGAACAGGCGCGAGAAGCCCAGCACCTCGTCCCCGGCCGACACCCCGGCGACCCCGTCGCCCACCTGGTCGACCACGCCGGCGAACTCGTTGCCCGGGATGCGCGGCCACGGCACGTCCCCCAGGTACGGCGGCAGCCACCCCGCCCGTACGGCCGCGTCGAACGGCTGCACGCCGGCCGCCCGCACGCGGACGCGCACCTGTCCCGGGCCCGCCTGCGGCGCGGGCACCTCCATCACCTTCAGCACCTCGGGGCCGCCCGGCTCGGCGAACGCCGCCGCCCTCATCACGTCAGTCATGCCGTCGAGCGTGCTACCTCAACCGCCCTTGAGGTCAAGTCGGCTAACTTTCGATATGAAGTCGGGAACTTTCCGCTTTAGTCGCGCTTTATATGTATATAGTCCGTCAGGACACACCGGGGGATGGGGCAAACCGAGGGCTGATGACCGAGTTCTTCCACGCCGCTCTGGGCTTTCCGACCGTCATTTTCACTTTCCTCCTCGCGGCGGTCCTGGCTTATTGGCTGGCCGTCATCGCGGGCCTGCTGGACCTCGACCACGACGCGCCATGGCTGGGATTCGGGGGCGTCCCCGCCGGGATCGTCATCTCCCTGCTGGTCGCGGTCGCCTGGCTGCTGAGTCTGGTCGGCGGCCAGGTGCTGCCGGACGCCGCGCTGGCCGCCGTGCCCTTCGCCGCGGCGGCGGGCGGCTGGCTCGCCACGCGCGCCCTGATCGGGCCGCTGCGCAGGGCTTTCCAGGACGGCGGGCAGCACTCGCGCGGCGACCTCGTGGGCCGCCCGTGCGTCATCCGCACCGGTGCCGCCACCCCCGACTTCGGCCAGGCCGAGGTCACCGCCGAGGACGGCTCGACCGCGGTCGTCCAGGTCCGGACGACCGGGCGGGACCGCCTGGGCCGCGGCGACAAAGCACTCATCTTCGAATACGACAAAGACGGCGAATTCTTCTGGGTCATGCCCTACGAAAGCGAGATCTGATGGACGTCATCTCCACGGGCTTCGGCGTATTTCTCGCCGTCGTCCTGGTCATCGTGATTGGCCTGCTGGTCATCATCGGCCGCCTTTTCCGCAAGGTGGAACAGGGCAAGGCGCTGATCGTGTCGAAGGTCAACAAGGTGGACGTGACGTTCACCGGCGCCATCGTGCTGCCGGTCGTCCACAAGGCCGAGACCATGGACATCTCGGTGAAGACCATCGAGATCACGCGTACCGGCCGTGAGGGGCTGATCTGCCGGGACAACATCAGGGCCGACATCAAGATCACCTTCTTCGTCCGGGTGAACAAGACCGCCGAGGACGTCATCAAGGTCGCCCAGGCCATCGGCACCGCGCGGGCCAGCGACGAGAACACCCTCCAGGAGCTGTTCAGCGCCAAGTTCTCCGAGGCGCTGAAGACGGCCGGCAAGCAGCTCGACTTCGTCGACCTCTACACCAAGCGGGACGAGTTCCGCGACGAGATCATCCGGCTCATCGGCACCGACCTGAACGGCTACAGCCTCGAAGACGCCGCCATCGACTACCTGGAGCAGACCGCGCTCACCCAGCTCGACTCCAGCAACATCCTGGACGCGCAGGGCATCAGGAAGATCACCGAGCTGACCGCGCTGGAGCACGTACGGACCAACGAGTTCCAGCGGGCCGAGGAGAAGGAGATCACCCGCCAGAACGTGGACGCCCGCGAGGCCATCCTGGAGCTCCAGCGCCGCCAGGCCGACGCCGAGCTCAAGCAGCGCCGCGAGATCGAGACCGTCAAGGCCCGCGAGGAGGCGGAGATCGCCCGCGTGCAGGCCGAGGAGCGGCTGCGCGCGCAGACGGCCGGCATCAAGACCGACGAGCAGATCGGCGTGCAGCGGGAGAACCAGGCCCGCGAGGTGGCGGTCGCCGAGAAGAACCGCGAGCGGGTGATCGCGATCGAGAGCGAGCGCATCGAGAAGGACCGCCTGCTGGAGGTCATCGCCCGCGAGCGGGAGACCGAGCTGTCGCGCATCGCCAAGGACAAGGAGGTCGAGACCGAGAAGCGGTCGATCGCCGAGGTCATCAGGGAGCGCATCGCGGTCGACAAGACGGTGGCCGAGCAGGAGGAGAGCATCAAGCGGCTGCGGGTGGTCGAGGAGGCCGAGCGCACCCGTCAGCAGGTGATCATCGCGGCCGAGGCCGAGGCGCAGGAGAACCTGGTCAAGGACATCAAGGCGGCCGAGGCCGCCGAGGCGGCCTCGAAGTTCAAGGCCCGCGAGGAGCTGGTGCTGGCCGAGGCCCGGCAGCAGGCCGCGGAGCTGGAGGCGCGGGCCAAGATCCGGCTCGCGGAGGGCGTGCAGGCCGAGTCCGCCGCGGCCGGGCTGGCGCAGGTGCAGGTCAAGGAGCGCGACGCGGACGCCATCGAGAAGGTCGGCCGCGCCGAGGCCCTGTCCCTGGGCGAGCGGCTGCGGGCCGAGGCCGAGGGCGCGCGGGCCATGGCGCTGATCGAGGGCGACCGGCTCAAGGCGCAGGCCGAGGGCGAGCAGGCCATGGCGCTGGCCGGCGCCACCGCGATCGGCGAGAAGCTGAAGGCCGAGGCCGAGGGCCTGACCCAGAAGGCCGCCGCGATGGCCGCCCTGGACGAGGCCAGCCGGGGCCACGAGGAGTACCGCCTGCGCCTGGAGGCCGACAAGGAGATCAGGCTCAAGCACATCGACGTCACCCGCCAGGTGGCCGAGTCGCAGGCCAGCGTGCTGGCGGCGGGACTGGCCAAGGCCAACATCGACATCGTCGGCGGCGACACGATGTTCTTCGACAAGGTGGTCGGCTCGATCACCACGGCCAAGGCGGTGGACGGCTTCGTCGGCCACTCGAACGTCGCGGGGGCCCTCGCGGCGCCGTACCTCAACGGGACGGCCAGCCTGGCGGCGGACATCGCGAGCGTGGTCGGCGGGGTGCGCACCGAGGACATCAAGAACCTGACCGTCTCGGCCCTGCTCATGCGGCTCATCCAGGACGGCGGCCCGCAGTCGACGGCGCTCGGCGAGCTGCTGGAGACCGCGCGCCGGCTGGGCGTGGCCGACTCCCCCGTGGCCGCGCTGGCGGCGGCGAAGGGCTGACGTGAGCACCACCGAGCTGGAAGCCGGGACCTACGAGGTTCTGCGGAACCGTCTCCAGGCGCAGGCCAAGGCCCTCGCGGTGGCGGCGGAGGAGGTCAACGGGCAGCGGCTGCGCGTCTTCGGCGGCGCGGAGCTGCGCCTGCTCGGCACCGAGCGGATCAGGACCGAGAACAACTGCGTCCCGAGGGACATCGTCTCGCTGGGCGAGGTGATGTTGTTCGGCTACAACGTCTTCATCGGGCTCAAGCCGGAGACGACCGTGGCCGACGTGTTCGCCGTGCACCGCTTCACCAGGGACGGGGACGCGTTCACGTTCGAGACGGGGAAGCTGGAGACGCTGGAGGAGCCGGCGTTCAGGAAGGACTTCGCCGAGCTGTACCGGTACTACAAGGAGACCAGGCTCCAGCAGCTGCGCCGGGTCGAGGGCAAGCTGCTGGCGGTGTTCCGGACGGGCCCGGCGGACACCCGGGTGCTCAGGTGGACGGTCAGCAACGGCGGTATCCCGAAATATCTGGATAACAGGGGGGAGCGGGACCACGTCTTCCCCCCGTCCCACGATTTCGAGTGGACGCCGACCACCCGCGACGACCACGTGCTCGGCCGCCATCCGCACATCTCCATCGAGGGCGAGGTCTTCGTCGAGACGATCGGCGGCGACCTCACCATCAAGGTCGAGAACAACACCGAGACCGGCGCGGGCGTCTACTCCGAGCCGGTCACCGAACGCCTCCAGTCGCTGGCCGACGCCGACGTCGAGTACGCCAGGGTCGGGCCGCTCGTCCTCATGCGGATCAGGCCGTACAAGGAGCCGGACTGGCGGCATCTGGTGTTCAACACCCGTACCAAGGCGGTGACCAGGCTCGACGGCATCGGCCAGTCCTGCCAGCGGCTGCCCGAGGACCAGGGGCTGATCTTCCCGGGCGGCTACTACCTGGCCACCGGGATCAGCAAGACCTTCGACACGGACGTGGCGGACCTGGAGTTCGAGCGGGTCGTGCGCTCGCCCAACGGCGAGGACGTCCTGTACGTCTTCCACGCCCGCGGCGACGGCCGCTCGTTGCTGCTGCCGTACAACGTGATCAGGAAGGAGGTGGCCAACCCCATCGTCTGCCACGGGTACTCCCTGTTCGACGACGGCACGATGGTGGTCTTCCGCGCCCTCTCCGAGGAGCCGACCCGGGTCCACCCGATGCAGGTGTGGCAGACGCCGTACGTGTCCGACACCTACGCCGCCGCCCAGCCCGCCGGGACCGGGCCCCTGGAGCGCATCGGCAACGCCGAGCTGGTGCGCGGCATCTCCGACTGCCTGTCCGTGGCCCGGATGGTCGAGGAGATGGCGGCGTCGGAGGCCACGTTCGAGGCGCTGATCGCCGCCTGCACCCGCGCCGCCGACTCCTACCACTGGCTCGGCGAGCACGGGCTCGCCGCGCCGCTCGCCGACGTGCGCGCCACCGCCGAGCAGGTGCTCGACGAGTACGAGAACGTCGAGCAGCTCACCCGCCAGGCCGCCGACACCCTGGCCGCGGCCGCCGCGGAGACCACCCACCTGGTACGCGCGGCCGCCGCCGACACCCCCGCCACCGCCGACGCCTGGGTCACCACGCTGGCCGGACTGCGCAGGCAGCAGGGCCGCCTGGTGACCCTGCGCGACGTCCGCTACCTGGACCTCGCCCGCCTGGACGAGCTGTCCGCCGCCGTGACCGCGGAGCTGGCCGCGACCGGCCGGCGCGCGGTCGCCTTCCTGGAGGGCGCGGAGGCGTTCACCGCCTACCACGTGGCGGTCGAACGGCTGGCCGCCGACGCCGCCGCCATCGCGACCGTGGCCGAGGCCGCGCCCGTCGCCGACCGGCTGGCCGAGCAGGCGGAGGGCCTGGAGGTGGTGACGGAGGTCGTCGGCTCGCTGGAGATCGCCGACGCCACGGTCCGCACGTCGATCCTGGGCCGGATCGCCGAGGTGCTGGCCGGGGTGAACCGGGCGCGGGCCGTGCTCGACGGGCGGCGGCGCGAGCTGCTCGGCTCGGAGGGCCGTGCGGCCTTCGCCGCCGAGTTCGCCCTGTTCGGGCAGGCCGTCTCGGGCGCGCTGGCGATGGCCGACACGCCGGACAAGTGCGACGAGCAACTCGGCCGCCTGATGCTCCAGGTGGAGAACCTGGAGGCGCGGTTCGGCGAGTTCGACGACTTCGCCGCCCAGCTCGCGGGCAAGCGGGACGAGGTCTACGAGGCGTTCTCGGCCAGGAAGCAGACCCAGCTCGACGGCCTGGCCCGGCGGGCCGACCGGGTCTTCGCCTCGGCCGAGCGCATCCTGGGCAGCGTGACCAGGCGGCTGGCGTCCCTGGGGTCGATGGACGAGGTCAACACGTACTTCGCCACCGATCCGATGGTCGGCAGGGTCCGTACGGCGGCGGCCGAGCTGCGCTCCCTGGGCGACGCCGTCCGGGCCGAGGAGCTGGACGGCCGGGTCAAGGCGGCCCAGCAGGAGGCCGGCCGCGCCCTGCGGGACCGGCTGGACCTGTTCACCGACGGCGGCGAGACGCTGCGCCTCGGCCGTCACCTGTTCGCCGTCAACACCCAGCCGATCGACCTGACGCTGGTCCCGCACGACGGCGAGATGCACTTCGCGATCACGGGCACCGACTACCGCGCGCCCGTGCCGGCGTCGTTCGCGGACACGCGGCCGTTCTGGGAGCAGCTGCTGGTGTCGGAGACGCCGGAGATGTACCGAGCCGAGCACCTGGCCGCCTCGCTCCTGGACTCCGCGGAGCCCGGCGCTCCCCTGGCCGACCTGGTACGCCAGGCCGCCGAGCAGCGCTACGACGAGGGCTACGAGCGTGGCGTCCACGACCACGACGCGATCCTCGTCCTGGAGAGCCTGGTCCGCCTGCGCGAGGGCGCCGGCCTGCTGCGCTACCCGCCCGAGGCCCGCGCGGCGGCGCAGCTCTTCTGGGCCTTCGGCACGGACGAGGTTTCACGTAAAACATTGGCCACCAGGGCCGCCTCCCTGGTCCGCGCCCGCGCGGTCTTCGGCCGGACGCCCGCCCTGGAGGCGCTGGCCGCCGAGCTCGGCGGCCGCATCGCCGCCTTCTCCCCCGGCCAGGACACCGGCCAGGACACCGGGCAGGACACCGGGCAGGACACCGCGCAGAGCACGGCCGCGCTGGCCGGCGAGTACCTGGTCGAGGAGCTGGGCGCGACGCCGTCGGGCTTCGTGACCGGCAAGGCGGCGCGCGACCTCCTCGACGGCTTCAGGCAGGCGCTCGGCCCGGCCAGGACGCGCGAGTTCGAGGAGGAGCTGGCCGCGCTCCCCCTGCCCGAGCGGCTGCAGCTCGCCCACGCCTGGATCGGCGCCTACCGGCAGGGCCCCGAGGTGGCCGAGGCCGTCGCCGTGCTCCTGTGCGACCTGCCGCGTCACGACTCCGGCGCCGCCGTCGAGGAGACCGTCGAGGGGCTGCTCGGCGCGCATCCGCGCGTGCAGGACCGCAGGCTCCGGATCAGGCTCGACGAGCTGCTGACCAGGGCGCGCGCCTTCAGGCAGGACCGGGTCCCGGCCTACCGGGCCTACCAGCGCCGCCGCAACGAGCTGATCGAGCAGGAACGCCGCCGGTTGCGTCTGGAGGAGTACCGGCCCAAGGTCATGAGCGCGTTCGTCCGCAACCGGCTGCTGGACGAGGTCTACCTGCCGCTGATCGGCGACAACCTGGCCAAGCAGCTCGGCGCGGCGGGCGCGGGCAAGCGCACCGACCAGATGGGCCTGCTGCTGCTCATCTCACCGCCCGGCTACGGCAAGACCACGCTGATGGAGTACGTCGCCAGCCGCCTCGGCCTGGTCTTCGTCAAGGTGAACGGCCCGGCGCTCGGCCACGGCGTCACCTCGCTCGACCCGGCCGACGCGCCCGACGCCACGGCCAGGCAGGAGGTCGAGAAGATCTCCTTCGCGCTGGAGAGCGGCAACAACACCCTGCTCTACCTGGACGACATCCAGCACACCTCGCCGGAGCTGCTGCAGAAGTTCATCTCGCTGTGCGACGCCCAGCGCCGCATCGAGGGCGTCTGGAACGGCCGGACCCGCACGTACGACCTGCGCGGGAAGCGCTTCGCGGTGTGCATGGCGGGCAACCCGTACACCGAGTCCGGGCAGCGCTTCCGCATCCCGGACATGCTGGCCAACCGGGCCGACGTGTGGAACCTGGGCGACGTGCTCTCCGGCAAGGACGAGCTGTTCGCGCTGAGCTACGTGGACAACGCGCTGACCTCCAACCCGGTGCTCGCCCCCCTCTCGGGCCGCGACCGGGCCGACGTCGAGCTCCTGGTGCGCCTGGCCAAGGGCGACCCGGCCGTCCGGCCTGACCAGCTCCGGCACCCGTACGGCAAGGCCGAGCTGGAGCAGGTGCTCGGCGTGCTGGGCAAGCTGGTGCGGGCGCAGGAGGTGGTGCTGGCCAACAACGCGGCCTACATCGCGTCGGCGTCCCAGGCGGAGGCGTCCAGGACCGAGCCGCCGTACCGGTTGCAGGGGTCGTACCGGAACATGAACAAGCTGGCCGAGCGCATCGTGCCCGCCATGAACGACGAGGAGCTGGAGGCGGTGATCGACGACCACTACCTGGGCGAGGCGCAGACCCTCACCCAGGACGCCGAGGCCAACCTGCTCAAGCTGGCCGAGCTGCGCGGCCGCCTCACCCCCGCCCAGGCGGCGCGCTGGGCGGAGATCAAGGCGGCCTTCCTCAGGGCCAGGGCGCTCGGCGGCTCCGGCGACGACCCGATGACCAGGGCCGTGGGCGCCCTCGGCCTCCTCGCCGACCGGGTGAGCGAGGTGGGCACAGCCATCAGGGAGTCTGACCGCTGACCCCAGCCGTCAGGGGCCGGCCCCTGCGCGGAGCGGCCCCGGCCGTCAGGGGCCCGACCTGTGAGCGGAGCGGCCCCGGCCGTCAGGAGGCCCGATCGCTGAGTGCAGCGACCCGGTCCTCAGCGGGCCCGGTCCCTGAGGGGAGCGGGCCCGGCTGTCAGCGGGCCCGCTCGCTGGGCCGGGCGGGTGCGAGCTCCAGGTGGGTGCCGGAGAAGGCGGCGCGCAGGCGGCGGTCGTGGGTGACGACCACCAGCGCGCCCTCGTAGTGGGCCAGCGCCTCCTCAAGCTGCTCCACCAGCATCGGCGACAGGTGGTTGGTCGGCTCGTCGAGCAGCAGCAGGTCCACCGGTTCCGTGACCAGGCGGGCCAGCTCGACCCGGCGGCGCTGTCCGTACGAGAGGTCGGCCAGCCGCCGCCGCAGGTCGTCCGGCCGGAACAGGCCCAGGCCGAGCAGCCGGTCGGCGTGCTCGTCGGGGCTGCCCGTCCGTCCCTCGGCGAAGGCCGCGAGGACGGTACGGTCCAGCCGGGCCGCCCGCTCCTCCTGGCGCAGCAGACCAGCCCGCCCGGTCCGGCGTACGGTCCCCTCGTCGGGACGCAGCTCGCCGGCCAGCACCCGCATGAGCGTGGTCTTGCCCGCGCCGTTCGGCCCGGTGACGAGCAGCCGCTCCCCCCGCCGTACGGCGAGCCCGTCGATCCGCAGCCGCCCCGCCACCCGCACCCCGTCGAGCACGACCACCATGGACCGCCACCCCACCCCGCCCGCCTCGCCCACACCCGGAAGGCGTCCCGGCAGCCGCACGTCAGCCCGGACACCCACGTCGGGACATTCCGGCAGCCGCACATCGGCCCGGACACCCACGTCCTTGGGGTGTTCCGGCAGGCGCACGTCGGCGGGGGTGATCACCTTTCGCAGGTGATCCGGGAGGAGCACGTCGGCGGGGGTGATCACTTCTCGCGGATGATCCGGGAGGAGCGCGTCGGCGGGGGGCGGGGCGGTGATGGCGGCGGTGAAGCGGAGCGGCACCGGGGGCGGCGGCACGGCGTGCTCTTCGAGCCATCGCATCCGCGCCCGCGACTGCCGGACGCGCCCGGCGGCGCCGTGCGTACGCGACCGCGCCCGCCACGCGCCGGTGCCCATCCCGGCCTGCACCATCCCGCGCGGGATGGCCGCCATCCGCCCCGCGTTGGCCGCCACCAGCCCGGCGTGCCGGGCCAGCTCGGACCGCCACTCCTCGTGGGCCCGCACGTGCGCGGCCCGTTCGGCGGCCTTGGCCGCGAGGTAGCCCGAGTAGCCGTCGCCGTAGCGGCGCACCCGCCCGTCGGAGACCTCCAGGATCACCGTGGTGACCCGGTCGAGGAACGTCCGGTCGTGGCTGATCGCGACGACCGTGCCGCGGTGCTCGCGCAGGTGCTGTTCGAGCCAGGCGACGGCCTGGTCGTCCAGGTCGTTGGTCGGCTCGTCGAGCAGCAGCAGCTCCGGCGCGGCGGCCAGCGTCGCGGCCAGGGCGAGCCTGGACCGCTCGCCGCCCGACATCGTCGCGACCGGACGGTCCCGGTCCAGGCCGGGCAGGCCCAGGCCGTGCAGGGCGACGTCCACCCGGGTGTCGGCCTCGTAGCCGCCGCGCGCCTCGAACTCGGCGACGGCGGCGGCGTAGGCGTCCAGGTCGGTGCCGGCGAGCGCGCGCATGCGCGCCTCGATCTCGCGCAGCTCGGCCAGGGCCAGGTCGACGACGTCGGCCACGGTGGCGTGCGGCGGCAGCTCCAGCGACTGCGGCAGGTGCCCCACGCCGCCGGGCGCGAGCACGGTCAGCTCGCCGTTGTCCGGACGCTCGACGCCCGCCATGAGCCTGAGCAGCGTGGACTTGCCCGAGCCGTTGTCGCCGATCACCCCGGCCTTCTCCCCGGGCCGGACGGTGAGCGACACCCGGTCCAGGACGATTCGGGTGTCGTAACGCTTGGTGATCTCGTTCAGTGCCAATTGGGCAGCGGTACGCATAGAGGCTCCACCTCCTTGTCTCAACGCGGACATGACCGGTACGAGGCGCGGCGGAGCGGTCGGCTCAACGCGTATGCGCCTCGGGCGTGAGAATCACAGGAAGCAGTAACCCATATCGGCGGACACCGTAGCCCATAAGCGGAATTGTGTACAGCCCTTTATTCGGTGCGCAGCGACGTGGTGGCCTCCCGCTGCAGGGCCGTGGACCGCCGGAGGAAGTCGACGATCAGGGCCAGCTCGTCGTCGGTGTAGCGGTCGTACAGGCCGGACATGGCGGCCACGAACGGCTCGAACAGCTCACCGAAGCCGGCCAGCCGCTCCCAGTTGATCTCGACGATGACCCGGCGGCGGTCTTTGGTGTCGCGCACCCTGCGGACCAGCCATTTGGCCTCCAGCCGGTCGATCAGCCCGCTGACGGAGGCCGGGGCGAGGCCCGTGTGCTGGGACAGCTCCCCGGCGGTCAGCGGCCCGAGGCGCTGGAGCAGGTCGAGCGTCTTCTCCTCGGTCATCCCCAGGCCCAGCCGCTCGCCCATGGCGCTGTGGTACATGACCGCGGCGTTGCTGCTCTCCCTGCCCGCCTCGACCAGTTCGTCCAACAATTTCTTTCGATGCTCCGAAATATCCCTGGACATCCCGCCACCCGCGCTCATATATTTCGTTCGGTCGAACGAAAGGATACCAGCATGAAGGCTCTGATCATAGGCTGCGGGATCGGCGGGCCCGTCACGGCGATGGCCCTTCAGGCGGCCGGCATCGACGCCGAGATCCACGAGGCGTACCCGCGGGGCGCCGAGAACGTCGGCTCGTTCCTCAACCTCGCCTCCAACGGCCTGGCCGCCCTGCGCGTGCTCGGCGTCCACCGCGAGGTGCTGTCGTCGGCCATCCCCACCCCGCGCATGGTCATGTGGAGCGGCACCGGCAAGCGCCTCGGCGAGGTGGCCAACGGCCTGCGCCTCGACGACGGCACGGTCAGCCACACCGTGCTCCGCTCCGACCTCTACGGCGCCCTGCGCGACGAGGCCGCCCGGCGCGGCATCCCCATCGCCTACGGCCGGCGCCTGGTCTCCTACGACGACACCGGCGACCAGGTCGTGGCGACCTTCGAGGACGGCGCCTCGGCCGCCGGCGACCTGCTGATCGCCTGCGACGGCGTGCACTCGCGCACCCGTTCGCTGCTCGACCCCGGCGCGCCCGGCCCGCGCTACAGCGGCCTGTACAGCTTCGGCGGCATCGTCAGGAACACCGCGCGCAACGAACTCGGCGGGTTCGGCGGGTTCGGCGGCGAGCCCGGCGTCTACGACATGGTCTTCGGCAAGCGGGCCTTCTTCGGCTGCACGGTGACCGAGTCGGGCGACATGTGGTGGTTCGCGAACCTGCCCAGACGGCTCGGCGACGTGCCCGCCGACTGGCGGCCCGTCCTGGCGGCGGCGTTCGAGGGGGACGCGAACCCCTCGGCCGACCTCGTCCGCCGCGGTCCCGTGGGCCCGGCGCTGCCGGTGTACGACCTGCCGCCGGTGCCCGTCTGGCACCGGGGCCGCGTCCTGCTCACCGGGGACGCCGCCCACGCCACCTCGCCCAGCTCCGGCCAAGGCGCCTCACTGGCCGTCGAGGACGCGGTCGTGCTGGCCAGGTGCCTGCGCGAGGCCAAGGACCACCGCGCGGCGTTCGAGCGGTTCGAGGCCGAACGGCGGCCGAGGGTCGAGCGGGTGGTGGCCTACTCCAGGACGATCAGCAACAGCAAGGCCGCGGGCCCGGTCGCCCGGGTCTTCCGCGACCTGATGCTGCCGATGTTCCTGAAGCGCGGCGCGAGCCAGGAGTCACTGGCCTGGATGTACCGCCACCAGGTCGGCCTGTGACACCGCGGCGGCGGAGGCGGGCAGCAGCGGCAGCCGCACGTCCGGCGTCGGGATCAGGCCCCTGGCGTGCAGGACGCCCTTGATCACGGTGGGGTTGGGCTCGGCGAAGAGCGCGCGGGAGACCTGGGCCAGCCGGTGCCCGAGCGGACGAGCGGTGGCCACGTCACCCGCCAGCCAGGCGTCGACCAGCTCGACGAAGCTCCTGGTCAGCACGTGCGCCGAGGCCAGGATGCCGCCGGTGGCGCCGAGCGCGAGCAGCGGCGAGACGAACGCGTCGTCGCCGCCCAGCACCTCGAAGCCGTCGGGCAGGTCCGCGAGGAGGTCCACCGTGTCCTGGTCGATGCCGCCGGCGGCGTACTTGACGCCCGCGATGTTCGGGTGCTGCCCGACGGCCCGCAGTGTCGCGGCGCCCACGGCCTGCCCGGTCCGGTAGGGGATGTGGTAGATCACCAATGGCACGGGTGACGTCTCGGCCAGCGCCTCGAAGTGCGCGATCACGCCGCGCTCGCCGGGCCGCAGGAAGTACGGCACGGTCACCAGGGCCGCGTCCACCCCGGCGGGCAGCTCGCGCAGCGCCGCGGCTGTCGTGCGGGTGTCGTTCCCGGTCACGCCGACGGTCAGCAGCGCCCGGCGCTCGGCGCACACGCGTACGCAGGTCTCGACCACCAGGGCCCGCTCGCCGGGGTCGAGGGCGGCCACCTCGGCCGTCGTCCCCAGCGCCACCAGACCGGCCGCGCCCTCGTCGAGCATCTGCCGGGCGAGCTTCTCGACCGCGTCGGCGGCCACCTCCCCCGACGACGTGAACGGCGTGACCAGCGGTACGTGGATTCCTCTCAGCATGCTTCGAGCCTGCCGCCCGCAGACCTGTTAGGTCCAGTTCGGATTTCTTCGTTCGAGCTTAAGATGGACTTATGCTCGACCCACGCAAGCTCCACCTGCTCCGCGAGCTGGCCAGGCGCGGCACGATCACCGCCGTGGCCGAGGCGGTCACGTTCACCCCCTCGGCGGTCTCGCAGCAGCTCAGCGCCCTGGAACGGGAGGCGGGCGTGCCGCTGCTGGAACGCACCGGGCGCACGGTCACGCTCACCCCGGCCGGGCTGCTGCTGGTCGAGCACGCGCAGGCCGTCCTGGAACAGCTCGAACGCGCCTCGGCCGCGCTCGCCGCGGCCCGGGGCGGGCCGTCGGGGCCCCTGCGGATCGGCGCGTTCCCGACGGCCACCCGCGTGCTCCTGCCGCCCGCGCTCGCCCGCCTGGCCGCGGACTGTCCGGGGCTGGAGCCGATGGTGGCCGAGATCGACCCCGCCGACGTCTCGGCGGCGCTGCGGGCGGGCGAGCTCGACGTCGCCCTCGTGCACGAGTACGACTTCGTGCCCCCGGTCACCGACGCCTCCATCGAGACCGAGCCGCTGTTCACCGAGCCGATGTACCTGACCGACCGGGCCCGCGTCCTCGACGCCCGCGACGACCCGTGGATCACCGGCAAGCCGGGCACGCTCTGCCACACCATGGCGATCAGGGCCTGTCAGGCGGCCGGGTTCGAGCCCCGGGTCCGGCACCACATCGACGACTTCGACACCGTGCTCGCCTTCGCCGCCGCCGGTCAGGGCGTCGCGCTCGTGCCCAGGCTGGCGGCGCTGACCCCGCCGGACGGCGTCTCGCTGACCCGCCTGCCCCTGAGCCGCCGCACGCGGGCGGCCTTCCGCCGCGGCTACGGCGACCATCCGGCGGTCCGCGCGGCCGTCGCCGCCTTCCACACGGCCGCCACCACCCTCCCCCTCTGACGGCCGTACCCGCCGGTCCTCCGGGCTAAGGGGCGGGCCTGCCGAGCAGGCCCTCGGCGAGGGCGGCGAAGCTGCGGGCGAGCCGCGCGCTGTCCCCCGCCCGCAACCGGCTCGCGATCGGCTCCATGTGCAGGCACCCGAGCAGCAGGTGCGCGATCTCGTCCGCGTCCACGTCGGGGCGGCCTTCGGCGATCAGGGCGGTGACGTGCCGGTGCCAGCCGGTGTAGATCGGGTTGGTCTCCCGGGGCTCGGATCTGCTGGTCGCGACCGCGTGCTCGTGCGCGGCCACCAGGTTGCCGTTGCGCGCCGCCAGCTCGGCCACCGCGCCCAGGAAGGCGACCAGCCGCTCGACGGGCGGCGCTCCGGGGCCGAGCGGCGGCGGGCCCTCGGCCACCGCCTTGTCCAGCTCGCGGGCCCGCTCGCTCATCAGCTCCCGCATCAGCCCGGTACGGCTGCCGAACCGGTGGAACACCGTCCCCTTGCCCACGCCGGCGGCCACCGCCACCCGCTCGACGGAGACCTGCTCGGGCGGGTGGCGGCGGAGCAGTTCCTCCGCCGCCCGCAGGATCGCCCGCCTGTTGCGCGCGGCGTCGGCCCGCTCTTGACGTTCCATCCGGTCATTGTTGCCCATGGACAAACTTGACCAGCGGTCCATATATTAACTGGACCAACGGTTCAGATAGAGACGGGAACAACCATGCGCGCCATCCAGCTCGACGCCCTCGGCGGCCCCGAGACCCTGCGTCCGGTGGACCTGCCCCGCCCGCGCCCCGAGGCGGGCCAGGTCCTCCTCCGCGCACAGGCGATCGGCGTCAGCCACGCCGAGACGCAGATCCGCTCGGGCGCGCTGCCGTTCCCGCTGCCGCTGCCCGTCGTGCCCGGCGCGGAGGCGGTCGGCGAGGTGGTCGAGACCGGCGAGGGCGTGGACGACGGCCTGCTCGGCACCGTCCGCGTGGGGGTGACCGGCGGCCTCGGCGCCTACGCGGAGTACGTGGCCATGCCCGCCGCCCTGACCTGCCCCGTCCCCGAGGACGTGACGCCCCTGGAGGCCCTGGCCGGGGCCGCGCCCGGCGCGATCGCCCTCGCCCTGCTGCACCGGGCGCGGCTCGGCGCCGGGGAGACCGTGCTGGTCGAGGCGGGCGCCGGCACGATCGGCGGCTACCTGGTCGCGCACGCCAAGGAGTTCGGGGCGGCCCGGGTGATCGCCACCGCGGGCTCGCCGGCCAAGCGGCAGCGGGCCCTCGACCTGGGCGCCGACCAGGCCCTGGACCACGGCGACCCGAGCTGGCCGGACACGCTGCCGGACGTCGACGTGGCCTTCGAGTCGATCGGCGGCGCGTCGGCCCGGCGGGTGCTCGACCGGCTCGTGCCCGGCACGGGGCGGATGTTGTTCTACGGCATGCTGAGCGGCGAGCCCGCCGCCGTCACGGCCGCGGACCTGATGGAACGCGGCGTGACCGTCGTCGGCTGCGGCGGCCCCGGCTGGACCGGCCAGGTGTTCGGCACGCACTATCCCGAGATGCTGGCCCGGCTCGGCTCAGGACGCAGCCGCGCCGTCGTCCACGAGACCCTGCCGCTGGCCGAGGCGGCGAAGGCCCACCGGCTCCTGGAGTCGCGCGCGGTCACGGGCCGCGTCCTGCTGGTGCCGTGAGCGGCTCAGCGGTCGAGGACGGCGTCCAGCACGGCCGTGGCGCTGACCTGCTCGGCGTTGTAGTCGCCGGCCGTCACCGCGACGACCAGCTCCTCGCCGGGCAGCACGAGCAGCCGCTGGCCGCCGTTCCCGATCGCCTCGGTCCACGGCCGGTCACCGGTGCTCACGTACCACTGGTAGCCGTAGCGGAAGTCGCCGTCGATGACGACGCGGGGCCGCGTCATCTCGCGCACCCACTGCTCGGGGACGATGCCCAGCCCGCCGCCGAGCACCAATCGGCCGAGCGCGGCCAGGTCGAGGGGCCGCAGCCGCAGCCCGGCCGCGGCCATCGCCACGCCGTCCGTGCCCTTGACCCACTCGGTCCTGGTGATGCCCAGCGGCTCGAACAGCGCCTTGGCGGCGTACTCCGCCAGCGGTTCGCCGGCGCCCCGCGCGATGAGCCCGCCGAGCAGGGCCGAGGCGCCGCCGCAGTACCGCCACCGCTTCCCGGCCTCCTCGACCACCGGACGTTCCAGGACGAACCGGTACCGGTCAGGAGCGAGCTCCATCGCGATCTCGCTGTTGGCCGGGCTCGTGTACGGCAGGTCCTCGTTCCAGTCGATCCCGAGCGTCATGGTGAGCGCGTGCGCGACGGTGAGGTGCGCCCGGCCCGGATCAGCCACCAGGTCCGGATATTCGGGGAACTGCTCCACCAGTCTCGCGTCCGGCGGCGGCACCAGCCCGTCGCGCAGGGCCACGCCGTACAGCAGCGCGACCACGCTCTTGGTGACCGACCGCACGTCGTGCGGCGTGTCGCGGTCGAACACGACGTGCCGGGGCTCCTCGGTGATCCGCTGGTCGACGCCCGCGCCGTAGTGCTCGACGACGACCTCGCCGCCCCGCATGACCACGACCGCGTGCAGATTGGGCGCCGTGCCGGCCTTCAGGACCGCCTCGACCCGCTCCGCCATTCCCATGATGTCCTCCTAAGCCCGGGGGACATCCTGTCGTACCCGCTCACACGATGTCAGGGTCAAGGGCTGAGAGCGTCCTCAGCGTCTCTCAGGAGGGGCACAGCGGCGCGGGAGCAGGCTTGGTCCCATGGAGCAACTCGTGAACAGCCCCGCCGTCAGCCAGGGTCTGCGCAAGGTCGAGGCCAGGATCAGGCGGCTCAGCGGCTCGTCCGCGCTGCCGGGGATCAACGCGGGCGCCGGGCGGATCGTCAGCGCCGGAGGCAAGCGGTTGCGTCCGGCGCTGACGCTGGCGACCTCGCTCGCCCTCGGCAAGGCCCCCGACCGCCGGGTGATCACGGCCGCCGCGTGCGTGGAGCTGATCCACGCAGGCTCGCTCGTGCACGACGACCTCATGGACCGGGCGACCGAGCGGCGCGGCACCCGTACGCTCAACGCCGAGCTGGGCGAGGGCAAGGCCCTGGTGATCGGCGACTTCATGCTGGCCAGGGCGGGGCTGGCGGCCATCACCGCGGTGTCCAGGCCGGTCGCCGAGGTGCTCGCGGCCACCGTGGTGGAGCTGGCCGAGGGCCAGTACCTGGAGACGAGCGACCTGTTCAACCCGGCCAGGACCAGGGAGAGCGCGCTGCGTTCGATCACCGGCAAGACCGCCGCGCTGTTCCGGGCCGGCTGCCTGGTGGCGGCCGTCTGCGCGCGGGCTTCGACCGAGGACCGGGCGCGCGTGGCGGCGTACGGCGAGAAGTTCGGGCTGATCTTCCAGGTGCTGGACGACCTGCTCGACCTGACCGCCTCCAGCGCCCAGCTCGGCAAGCCGGCCGGCAACGACCTGCGGCAGGGCGTCTACAGCCTGCCGCTGCTCCTGTCCGGCACCGATCTCGGCGACCTGCTCGGCCGCGACATGAGCGACGAGCAGGTGGACGAGGCGCTGCGCCGCCTGCGCGCGGGCGACCTGGTGCCCAACACGCTGGAGTTCTGCCGCGGCCTGGCCTCGGACGCGCTGGCCGCCCTCCCGGTGATCCACGACAGGGAGATCGCGGCCCTGCTGTACAGCCTCCCGACGGCCTACATCGACCACGTCGCGGGGGTGTCGTCGCAGTTGACGGGCGTCAGTTGAGATTTGTTGGAACAATTGGTAGGAATCGCCTCCACAACCCGGCGAATCGCGCTAATACTGGAGTCACGCACTACAGGAGCGCACATGCGAAAGATCCCCCCTCGCATGATGATCCGGGACGACGGGCTTGAGTCCAGTCACTTCCTCCAGCTCGCCGCCGTGGACTTCACCGGCATCTACGCGGTCCACCTGGCCGCGAAGGAAGAACGGCTGAAGATGACCAGGCTCGCCATGAGCCTGTTGTCGGGGCCGTTCCTCGCGGCCATCGCCCTGACCAGCGCCAAGGTGGTGGACCCGCAGAGCCTCACGGAGTGGCAGCGCGTGCCGTGGTACCTGTTCGCCCTGGTCACGGCGTTCGGGGTGCTCAGCGTGCTGCCGTTCCTGCGGCTGATCGAGGCGGTCCGCGCGCACGCCAGGACGGCCCGCGCGATCAACAACTTCCGCCTGCTGTACGCCTCCAGGCTCAAGGACCGGCTCGGCTGGAGCCCGAACCTGCCGATCGACCCCCGCTTCCCGGAGACGTACGCGCCGCTGGCCTGGCCCGGCATCAACGTGACCACGCTGGCGCTGGCGAACTCGGCCTACCTGACGGTGGGCCTCACCGGCCTGTGCGGGCAGGCGCCCAACCTGCTCCTGCTCACCTTCGGCATCCTCCTGGTCACGCTGGTCCACTACGCCGTCTACTACGTGCGCTGCAACGTGACCAGGCGGCGCCGGCTCCCGCGCGACCCCTACGAGTTCCCGGATCAGGAGACCTGAATGCCCGGCCCTGCGTCATGGGCGTCATGTGGGGAGGCGTGGATGTGGATGATGCGACATGTCTGGACGGCGGGCACACTCGCCGACGACGACCGCGGCCCCGTGATCGAGGCCCCGTCCGTGCTGTTCGAGATCGCCGAGGTGCGGGGCGACGACCCGATCATCGCGCGGTACGGCGACGCGGAACGGCTGGCCCTGTACAGCAGGAAGTTCAGCGAGGACGTGGTCGTGCCGCCGTTCAAGTACAGCTACGGCGCCCGGATCAGGGGGCAGCTCGCCTGGGCGGCCGACCTGCTGCGGGTCAAGCCGTACAGCAAGAGCGCGTGGATCTCGCTGACCATCCCCGGCGAGCCGTACGACGCGGTGCCCTGCCTGATCGGCGTGGCGTTCCGGATCCGGGACGGCGCGCTCGCCATGACCGCGACCTTCCGCTCCCAGAACGCCTTCACCAGCTACCTCAACTACCTGCCGCTCGCCGAGGTGCACGCGACCATGGCCCGCGACCTGGAACTGGACCGCGGGCCGATGCGGGTGTTCGTGGACGTGCCGCACCTGTACCTGGCCGACAGCACCCAGGTGCTGCGGGTCATGCGGCCCGCGCGGCGGTGAGCGGCGCGGCGATCTCCTCCAGCCCCTTGCGCTCGGCCTTGACCCCGAAGGCCAGCTCGACCAGCCCCGCGACGATCATCACGATCGCGCCGATCGAGAACGCCAGCGCCGTGTCGCCCGGCGCGCCGCTCTCGACCAGCGAGGCGAACACGAGCGGGCCGGCGATGCCGCCGGCGGCCGTGCCGATGGCGAAGAAGAACGCGATGGCCATCGCCCTGGTCTCCATGGGGAAGATCTCGCTCACCGTCAGGTACGCCGCGCTGGCCCCCGCCGAGGCCACGAAGAGCACCACGGACCAGCAGAGGGTCAGCGTCATCGCGGTCAGCGCGCCCTGGTTGAACAGCCAGGCGGTGCCGAGCAGCAGCACCCCGGAGCCGATGTAGGTCGCCGAGATCATGGGGACCCGGCCGACGGTGTCGAAGAGCCTGCCGAGCAGCAGCGGGCCGAGGAAGTTGCCGACCGCGATGATCGCGAAGTAGTAGCCCGTGTGCGAGTCGATCTTGAAGAACGTGGTGAGGATCTGGGCGTACCCGAAGGTGATCGCGTTGTAGAGGAACGCCTGGCCGATGAAGAGCGACAACCCGAGGACCGTGCGCTTGGGATAGAGCGCGACCATCGTGTGCGCGATCTTCAGGAAGCCGATCGATTTGCGCTGGTGGATGGTCATCGACTCCTGCGGCTCGGGCAGGTCCCGGCCGATCTGGCGTTCGATGTCGTCCACGATCTGCTCGGCCTCGCGGTCGCGGCCGTGGATGAACAGCCAGCGCGGGCTCTCCGGGACGTTCCTGCGCACCAGGAGGATGGCCAGGCCGAGCACCACGCCCAACCCGAACGCCACCCGCCAGCCGATGTTGACCGGCAGGTCGTTCAGCAGCGGCACGGTCAGCAGGGCGCCGCCCGCCGCGCCGAGCCAGTAGCTGCCGTTGATGATGATGTCGATGCGTCCCCGGTGGTGGCTCGGGATCAGCTCGTCGATGGCCGAGTTGATGGCCGCGTACTCGCCGCCGATGCCGAAACCGGTCATGAAGCGGAACAGGAAGAACCACCACGCGTCGAAGGACAGGGCGGTCATCAGCGTCGCCGCGAGGTAGACCACGAGCGTCAGCAGGAACAGCTTCTTCCTGCCGAACCTGTCGGTCAGCCAGCCGAAGAACAGCGCCCCCACGCAGGCCCCGGCCACGTAGAGGGCCGCGGCGAGGCCGGCGACCTGCGCCTGGGTGATGTCCAGGCCGCTGCCGGGCTTGGCGAGCTGCCCGGACAGGTTGCCGACGATGGTGACCTCTAATCCGTCGAGCACCCATACCGTGCCGAGACCGATGACGATCATCCAGTGCCAGCGGGACCACGGCAGCCGGTCCAGCCGTGCGGGCACCTTGGTAGTTACCGTGCCGGTATCCACGTCGCTCATAAGGGCACTTGGGTACCCGGTAAACGGATGGCAAACGTTCCCTACAAGGCAGGTTTTCTGGCCTCGACCAGGGTGGTGCCGAACCAGGGGCCGCCGTACCACAGGCGGGCGCCCAGGTCGCGCCGGCGGATGTCGATCACGCCCAGGTCGCGCAGGGCGTCCTCGTAATCGGGCGCGTGCCGGAAGTCCGCGATCAACATGAGCCCGCCGGGCCGCAGCACCCGATGGGCCTCGCCGATCGCCCGCCGGCGGCCTTCGGCGGAGGGGATGTTGTGGATCGCCAGGCTCGACACGACGACGTCGAACACGCCGTCCTCGAACGGCAGGTCGCGCATGTCGCCCGTGACCAGCTCGACCCGGTCGGCGACGCCTTCGGCCGCGGCGTTGGCCAGGGTGACGGCCGCGGCGTTGCCCGACTGGTCCTTCGAGCTCCACAGGTCGACGCCGGCCGCCCGTCCGAAGGTGAGCCGGGCGGCGGCGGCCAGCAGCACCGCGCCGCGTCCGCAGCCGAGGTCGAGCACCCGCTCACCGCCTTCGAGCGGCTCCAGCAGCTCGGCCCAGACGGCGAACTTGCCCCGGCGCGTGGTGTAGAGGTAGCTGGCCGCGCTGGCCAGCGTGTAGAGCCCGCCGAAGGCGAAGGCGATCCCGGCGGCGGGGATGTCCAGCACGAAGGAGAGCGCCGCGAGAGCCAGCAGGACGATGGCCCCGAAGAGCAGTCCGCCGAGGGCCCACGGTGCGTCGAATCCGTAGCTACCGTGTCGAGTGCTCACTCTCACGTTATATCTCAAGAGGGTCTTGACCGGGAATTGAGCAAACACTTCCCCTTCACCCTCAATTGGCCCGCAACGCAATAACTATGGTGACTTGGATGGGCTGGCATTGGGGGTTTGACCAGGCATGACAGGGAAAAAACGCGAATTCGGCCTAGGAGCGAGCATCGCGCTGACGGTGGCGTCGGCCGCGCTGTGGGGGGTGGCGCACCTGGCCACCCACCGTCACCGGATGGGCATCGCCCTCATGGCGGCCTACGTGCTGATGCTCGCCGGCGTCCTGACGGTGTTCACCGCGTTCAGCACCCGGCTGCTGTCGCTGGCGGTCCAGCCCGGCTGGCTCACGGTGCTCACCGTGGCGCTGGTCGGGATCGCGCTGGCGTGGACCGCGGTGATCATCCGGTCGTTCCTGCTCGTCCGTCCCGAGTCCTCCGACACCGCCGGACGTTTCCTGACCACCACGCTCGCGGCCGCCCTCTGCGCGCTCGTCCTGGCCCCCACCGCGTACGCCACCCGCATGGCCTACCTGTCCCGCGACGTCGTCAGCCACGTCTTCGCCACCACCACCAGCAGCGCCCCGGTCGTCGCCCAGGACCCGTGGAACGGCGCGAAGCGCGTCAACTTCCTGCTGATCGGCGCGGACGCCGCCCCCGGCCGCCCCGGCGTGCGCACCGACAGCATGACGGTGGCCAGCGTGGACACCGAGACCGGCGCCACCACCCTGTTCGGCCTGCCGCGCAACCTGCAGAAGGTCCAGCTCCCGCACGGCCCGGCCAGGAGCCGCTTCCCCTTCGGCTTCACCGGCGACGGCCCCAGCACCCCCGGCCTGCTCAACGAGATCTTCCAGTACGCCGAGGACCACCCGGAGACGGTCCCCGGCGTGGGCAAGGGCAAGCGCGGCCCGTCGCTGCTCAAGCGCACCGTCAGCGACATCCTCGGCATCCCGGTCAGCTACTACGCCATGGTCGACATGAAGGGCTTCGCCGAGATCGTCGACGCGATGGGCGGCGTCCGGGTCACCGTCAAGGACCCCATCGTGTACGGCAAGTACCGCGAGGGCCTGCTGCCCGCCGGCACCCGCAAACTGTCCGGCGAGGAGGCCCTCTGGTACGGCCGCTCCCGCACCGACAGCGACGACTACGTCCGCATGGGCCGCCAGAAGTGCCTGCTCAACGCGGTCGCCAAGCAGGCCGATCCGATGACCGTGCTGAAGAGCTTCGAGAAGCTGGCCGCGGCCACCAAGCGGGCCATCTCCAGCGACGTGCCCCAGGACCTGCTGCCCGCCCTGATCGAGCTGTCGGACAAGGTGAAGGACACCAGGATCCGGAGCCTCAGCTTCGTCCCGCCGCTGATCAGCACCGTCACGCCCGACTGGTACCTGATCAGGCGCAAGGTCTCCGAGGCCCTGGACGAGCGCCCGGCCAACCGGTCGGCGAGCGCGCACCACTCCGCCGCCCCGACCCAGGACCCGGAGAACCCGGTCAGCCTGGACGCCGCCTGCGGCTGAACCTCACCTTTCCGACAGCCATCACCCCAGCACGGAGTGTGGCATGATGGTGCGCGGGCCTAACGGAAACGATTTTCATCGTCATTTCAGGAGCGCACGTGAGAGTGGCATTCGTCGGCAAGGGCGGCAGCGGGAAGACGACGATCTCGGCGCTGTTCGCGCGGCACGTGGCGGCCCAGGACGACCCGGTGGTCGTCATGGACGCCGACATCAACCAGCACCTGGCCCTGGTGCTCGGCCTCGACGCCCAGCCCGAGCCGCTCGGGGCCCACCTCACCGAGATCAAAGACCTGCTGCGCGGCGACAACCCGCGCATCGCCTCGGCCGAGACCATGGTCAAGACCACCCCGCCGGGCCGCGGCTCGCGCCTGCTGGGCTTCGACGACCTGGCCGCGCTCGACTACGCCGTGACCACCCCCCATGGCCTGCGCCTGCTGGCCACGGGCCCGTTCGACGACGACGACCTCGGCGTGGCCTGCTACCACTCGAAGGTCGGCGCGGTGGAGCTGCTGCTCAACCACCTGGTCGACGGCCAGGGCGAATACGTCGTGGTCGACATGACCGCCGGCTCCGACTCCTTCGCCTCCGGGCTGTTCACCCGGTTCGACCTGACGTTCCTCGTCGCCGAGCCGACCAGGCAGGGCGTGAGCGTCTACGAGCAGTACCGCGATCACGCGGCCAAGTACGACGTCGCGCTCGCCGTGGTCGGCAACAAGGTCCACGGCCCGTCCGACGTGGAGTTCCTCCGCGCGCACGTGGGCGACGACCTGCTGACCTGGATGGAGCACTCCTCGGCGGTGCGCGCCATGGAGCAGGGCCGCCACTTCACGCTCGACGACCTGGAGCCGGCCAACACCGAGGCGCTGGCCGTCCTGCGCAAGACCCTCGACGCGCAGGAGAAGGACTGGCCGCGCTTCGGCCGCCAGACCGCGGAGTTCCACCTGCGCAACGCCCGCGCGTGGGCCAACGCCCGCACGGGAGCCGACCTGGCTGAGCAGATCGATCCCGACTTCGTGTACGGCCCCTAAAACACACCTCCAGGTCTCTGGAGCTACCCCCTTCTCCCGCATAACGTCAGATTCGATCCCCTTCGAGAGGAGACAGCATGTCGCTGACCGTCCCGAACGATCTGCTGGACCAGGCCCGAGCCGGAGACGTGGACGACGCCGCGTTCGTCGCCTGCGTCCGCGACTCACTCCCCTACGCGTGGTCGCTGATCAGCGAGCTGGTCGCCGAGCGCGCGCAGAGCGGAGCCGAGTTCGCCGACAACCAGGTGCCACCGCCGTCCGAGGAGGCACGCGGCCAGCTCCTGCGGTGTCTGGCGAGCGACGCGATGCGCGGCGCGCTCGAACGCCACTTCGGCGTACGGCTGGCCTTCCAGAACTGCCACCGGGTCGCCGTCTTCGACCCGTCGGCCACCAAGGCCCTCGACGAGTTCGTCACCCCGCGGGCCCAGATCCTCAACCAGAAACCGGAGCTGGTCGACTGCTGAACCCACGGGCGAGCCGGGCCGTCCCGGCTCGCCCGTCAGTCCGCCAACAGGGGGATGACCTCGGCGCCGATGCGGCGCACGTCCTCCAGGGCCCGCCGGTGGTCGCCGATGCCCTCCACGGTCAGGATCACGTGCTCGATCCCGGTGCTCTCGGCCGTGCGCCGCAGCACCTCGGCGCAGTGGGCGGGCGAGCCGACCGGATGGATGCGCGTCAGCAGGTCGACGTAGGCGGTGACGTCCCGCGAGGGGCGCGGCCGGCCGTCCACCGGCAGGTAACCGGCCAGGCCGGGGCCCAGCCACGCGGGCATCGACTCCTTCAGCTCCCGGACGGCCGCCTCGGTCGAGTCGGCCACGTGCGCCACCCCGGCCGCCAGGTGTCCCGCCGGGCTCCCGCCCCGCGCGACGTGCTCGGCGACCAGCAGGGCCTTGTCGTGGTCGCCGATGTGCATGCCGAGCAGCATCGGCAGCCCGCGCTCGGCCGCCAGCGCCACCGTCGAGCCCGACGTGCACGCCACCACGGGCCGCAGCCGGGCCTGCGGCACCAGGGCGACCTCCCTGAACCGGAAGAACTCCCCCTCGGCCGCCACCGACCCCGTGGACAGGGCCTCGACCAGCAGGTCGAGCGACTCGGCGAAGCCCCGCTCGAACCGGTCGAGCCCGGTGCCGAACACCTCCAGGTCGACCCACGGGCCGCCCCTTCCGACGCCGGGCGTGAACCGCCCGCCCGACAGGTGGTGGAGCATGGCCGCCTGCTCGGCCAGCGCCACGGGATGCCGGCACGACAGCACGCTGACCGCCGTGCCGAGCCCGATCCGGCTGGTGCGCCCCGCCGCCACGGCGGCCAGCGTGACCGCCGACGGGCACACGCCGTAGGACATGAAGTGGTGCTCGGCGATCCAGGCATCGTGGAACCCGGCCGCCTCGGCGGCCTCGATCAGCTCCACCGAGTTCCGCAGGACCTGCCCTGGGTCCTGGCCGGGAAAGCAGGCCGCGATGACGAAGATCCCGATCCGCACTCCCCCGATCCTACGGCTCAGCCGAACAGCGCGGCCTGCCCTTCACCCACGAGCGGATCCCTGACCTGCTTCAGATGCCGCCACTGCGGCAGGTCGTCCAGGTAGGACCAGGAGAGCCGGTGGTGCGGTGTGGGGCCGAGCCGGGCCAGGGCGTCCTGGTGGGCGGGCGAGGGGTATCCGGCGTTCTCCGCGAAGCCGTACTCCTCATGCCCGATCGTGCCCATGTAGGCGTCCCGCCGCACCTTGGCCAGGACCGAGGCCGCCGCGACCGAGACGCTGGCCGCGTCGCCCTTGATCTCCAGGCGGACCGGCCAGGGGGCGCCGATGTAGTCGTGCTTGCCGTCGAGGATCACGGCGTCGGGGCGCACCGGCAGGGCTTCCAGCGCCCGGCGGGCGGCCCTGCGCAGCGCCTCGGTCATGCCGAGCGCGTCGATCTCGGCGTGGCTCGCCTCGCCGAACCCGATGCCGGCCGCCCATGCGGCCAGCTCGTCGGCGAGCGGGCCGCGCTTGGCGGCCGAGACCTGCTTGGAGTCGGTCAGGCCGGGCGGCGGCTCGGACAGATCGGTCACGACGGCGCAGACCGTCACCGGCCCCGCCCACGCGCCCCTGCCCACCTCGTCGACGCCCGCGACCGTGCGGGTGCTCGGCATGGACAGCAGGAGCTGCTCGATCTCGTACGTCGGCGCCATGGGCAGACGCTACCGCTCGGCCGGGGTCACCGGCTCCAGATCGCCGGCGATGTACCGGGCGGCCACGTGGATCGCCCGCAACGTCACCGACACCGACGGCCGGTGCACGCTGGACCGGCGGGCGACCGCGTGCACGTCGCGGCCGACCGGGTTGCCGGGGAACTCCCTGACCGCCAGCCCGCGTACCCCGGCGGCCAGCGCGAGCGCGGGCACCGCGGCGATGCCGATGCCCTTGGCGACGAGGGACAGGATCGTCCCGAGCCCCTCGAACTCCCAGGGCGTCGGCCGGGTGCCGCCGACGTCCACGAACAGCCGATCGACGGCCAGGCGCGAGGGCTCGCCGTCGGGGGTGGCCATCCAGGGCTCGTCGCGCAGCTCGCGCAGGTCGAGCGGCACCCCGGGGTCGGCCAGCCGGTGCCTGCGCGGCACGACGAGCACGATGGGGTCGCGCAGCAGGGGGAAGACCCGCAGGCTCTCGCTCTCGCGGACCGACCCGTACCAGTCGTCGACGAGGGCGATGTCCACCTCGCCCGACTGGACCTCCCGCATGCCGCGCCCCGACCTGCTCTGGCCCAGGCGGAGCGTCAGCTCGGTGTGGCGGCGCAGCGAACGCGCGAGCGCCGGCGCGAATGCCACGGCCGCTGTGGGGAAGGCGGTGACGACGACGCGCCCCGAGGGGGTGCCCGCATGGGCGGAGAGGTCGGACTCGGCCTCCTCGACCATTGACAGGATGCGTTCGGCGTGCTGGACGAGCCGGCGTCCGGCGTCGGTCAGCTCCGCGCTGCGCGCGGTTCTGTCGATCAGCGCGGTGCCGGTCTCCCGTTCCAGCGCCGCGAGCTGCTGGGAGACGGCCGAGGGGCTGTAGCCCAATGACTCGGCGGCGGCCGCGATGCTGCCCCGGCGAGCGAACTCACAGATCAGCACCAAACGCCGGAATTCGAGCATCAGACTTCCTTACGCCTACCCACAAAAAGCCTCGCTTGTACTGATGCCTTCATACAACCACCCTGGGAACGTGACAAACATGACCGTGACCTTGTCCGCCACCTTGGCGGCGAACGAAGACATCGAACGAAGACGGCGCGCTGGGGAACGCGTGCTGCACCTGGCCTTCGGCGAGGCCGGTCTGCCCGTCCACCCGGCGCTGCGCGACAAGCTGGCCGCCGCTTCCGAGCGCAACGGCTACGGGCCGGTCGCGGGCGCGTCCGGGCTCCGGGCCGCGGCAGCGGGCTACTGGACACGACGGGGGCTCCTGACCGACCCCGAGCTGGTCGTCTGCGGACCTGGCAGCAAGTCGCTGCTGTACGGCCTGCTCCTGGCGATCGGCGGCGACATCGTCCTGCCCATGCCCAGCTGGGTCAGCTACGCCGCGCAGGCCGATCTGGTGGGCTCCCGTCCCATCCTGGTGCCCGCACCGCCAGGAGAGGGCGGGGTGCCCGACCCCGACCTGGTCGTCGCGGCGGTCCGCAAGGCCCGGTCGGCGGGCAGGACGGTCAGCTCCCTGCTGGTCACGCTGCCCGACAACCCGACCGGCCGGCTGGCCACGCCGGAGACCGTCGCCCGCCTGGCGGCCGTGGCCCGCGAGCTGGACCTGATCGTGATCTCCGACGAGATCTACCGCGACCTGGTCCACGACGAGTCGGCCGGCTACACCTCGCCGGCCGACCTCGCGCCCGAGCGCACGATCATCACCACCGGGCTCAGCAAGAGCCTGGCGCTCGGCGGGTGGCGGATCGGCGTGGCCCGGCTGCCCGAGGGCGCGCACGGGCTGCGTACCCGGCTGCTGGCGGTGGCCAGCGAGATCTGGTCGGCGCCGGCCGCGCCCGTCCAGGAGGCCGCGTCCTACGCCTTCGACGAGCCGCGCGAGCTGACCGACCGGGTCGCCGGCAGCCGGAGGTTGCACGGCATCGTGGCGCGGGCCGTCCACGAGCGGTTCACGGAGATCGGCGCCTCGGTGCCGCGACCTCAGGGAGGCTTCTACCTCTATCCCGACCTGAGCCACCTCAGGCTCGGCGGCTCCGCCGAGATCACCCGGATCCTGCTGGACGAGCACGGCATCGGCGTCCTGCCCGGACACGCCTTCGGCGACGACCCGTCGGCCGCCCGGGTACGCGTGGCGGTGAGCCTGCTCTACGGCGACTCGCCCGAAGAACGACTGACCGCGCTGAACAGCACAGATCCCCTTCAACTGCCATGGATCGCAGCGAATCTGAACCATCTGTCCATGGGTCTGAAGGAGCTCGCTCTGGTCCGTCACGGCGTCGTGGGTGAACGTCACCCGGCGCTGGTGCCGGCACCATGTCACGGTTAGGCGAATCTTTCCCCAAGAGCTGGTTTACCATCCACCAAATCAGCCCTCTGACCTGCGGAAACACCGCACATCCAGAAACCCGGGAAAGATGGCTTCGAGAGCCTGGTTACGCGCGCGCCGCGCGAGCCTCATCATGTGCTCATGCCCGCTCTTGTCACCTTGTCCGGGCGCTCCGTGCGCCTGGAACCTCTCAGCCACGCGGTGATCGACGATCTCGTCGCCGCGGCGAGTGAAGACCGCTCCACTTACGCCTTCACTCGCGTCCCGGACGGCCGGGACGAGATGGTCTCCTATGTGGAGGCCGCCATGGCTGAGCAGGCGGAGGGCCGCACGCTGCCCTTCGCCATCCGGTGGCTGAACACCGACCGCGTGGTCGGTGCCACCCGTCTCATGCACCTGGAGTATTGGCAGGGCCCCATGCCCTGGCCTCCGGGTACACGGGGTGCGGTGGGCGACATCCCGTCCGTGGCGGACATCGGTTACACCTGGCTGGGCGCCTGCGCCCAGGGCACCGGCGTCAACCGGGAGAGCAAGTTCCTCATGCTCTCACTCGCCTTCGAGACCTGGAACGTCCACCGCATCACACTCAAGGCAGATGTCAGGAACGTCCGATCCCGGGCCGCCATCGAGGCCCTCGGCGCACACTTCGACGGGGTGCGGCGAGCGGATAGCCGAGGCGCCGACAACACGGTCCGAGATACGGCCTTCTACTCGATCCTGAACTCCGAATGGCCGCTCGTCCGAGAACGGCTGGCCATGCGGCTCGGACTGGTAGAGGCAGCGTAGGAACATCGGCAACGGCCCCGCCCATACTTTTCCGGGCGGGGCCTGTATTTTTCCGCGTCCCCATCGGCTCTACATGACACGCCCCCGTGTCGGTGCGCCATGTACGGCCTGCCATCAGCATGCGGAGGCATGGTCAACACCTGATCAAAGGCGGATCAACGGTGTGTTCCGGCGATCAGCCCAGTTCTAGGTGGTAAGCGGTACTGGATCTATCATTTGGACACAAATCGTTCCATTGCCCGGGAGACAGACGGCATGGCTGGTCAGAGCGTTGAGGGCGGGCTGCGGTTCGCCGTGCTCGGTCCCGTCCGCGCGTGGCGCGAGGGGCAGGAACTCGACCTGGGCACCCCGCTGCAACGTTCGATCCTCGGCATGCTGCTCCTGCGGGAGGGCCGTGCGGTCACCCCCGCCGAGATGATCGACGCCGTGTGGGGCGAGGACGCGCCGCCCCGCGCCCTGGGCGCGCTGCGCACGTACGTCTCCCGCCTGCGCACGGTGCTCGAACCCGACAGGCCCGCCCGCTCCCGTCCCGAGCTGCTGACCTCCATCGGCCGGGGCTACGCCCTCCGCCTGCCCGACGACGCGCTCGACCTGACCCGCTTCGAACGCGGCCTCGCCGAGGCCGAGACCGCCCGCAAGGCCGGCCGGCTCTCCGCCGCCGCCGAGGGCATGCGGGCCGCGCTGACCCTGTTCGAGGGCGAGCCGCTGGCCGGCGCCGTCGGCCCGTACGCCGAGCACCAGCGCGACCGCCTGGCCGAACGCCGCGTCAGCGTCATCGAGACGCTCATGGACCTCGACCTGGAGCTGGGCGGGCACGCCGCGGTCGTGTCCGAGCTGATCGCGCTCACCGCCGAGCACCCCCTGCGCGAACGGCTGCGCGCCCAGCTCATGCTGGCCTACTACCGGTGCGGACGGCAGGGCGACGCCCTCAACGTGTTCACCGAGACCCGCGAGGCGCTGATCGACGAGCTGGGCATCGAGCCCGGCAGCGAGCTGACCGCCCTCCACCAGCGCATCCTGGCCGCCGACCCGGCGCTCACCCTCGTGCCGCCGCCCGCCGCCCCGGCCGAGCAGGCCGCCGGCGAGCCCGCGGCCGAGGAGGAGCCGCCCGCGCTCGAACTGCCCCGCCCGGCGCAGCTCCCGGCCGCGGTCAGCGACTTCACCGGGCGCAAGGAGGTGGCCGTCCGCGTCCACACCCTGCTGTCCGCGCAGTCGTCGGCCGAGGGGGTGCCGGTGGTGGCGTTGTGCGGCATCGGCGGCGTCGGCAAGACCACACTGGCCGTCCACGTGGCGCACGCGGCCGACGACCTGTTCCCCGACGGGCAGCTCTACGCCGACCTGCGCGGCCACAGCGACGAGGTGACCGCTCCGGAGTCGGCGCTCGGCGGCTTCCTGCGCGCGCTCGGCATCCCGCCCGACGTCATCCCCGACGGCCTGGCCGAACGTTCGGCGCTCTACCGCTCGCTGCTGTCCGACCGGCGCATCCTCGTGCTGCTGGACAACGCCCGCGACGCCGACCAGGTCAGCCCGCTGCTGCCGGGCTCGCCGGGCTGCGCGACGATCGTCACCAGCCGGGCCAAGCTGGCCGACCTGCCCGCGGCCCGGCTGATCGACCTCGACGTCATGGAGCCGGACGAGGCGCTGTCGCTGTTCTCCTCCGTGGCCGGGCCCGAGCGGGTGGCCGCCGAGCACGGCGCCGCCATGGACGTGGTCGCCGCCTGCGGTTTCCTGCCGCTGGCCGTCCGGATCGTGGCCGCCCGGCTGGCCGCCCGCCCCTCCTGGACGGTCGCCTCCCTGGTGCCCAGGCTGGCCGACGAGCAGCGCCGCCTCGACGAGCTGCGCGTGGGCAACCTGGCCGTCGAGGCCACCTTCGCGCTCGGCTACGGCCAGCTCGAACCGGCCCAGGCCCGCGCCTTCCGCCTGCTGTCCCTGCCGAAGGGCCCCGACATCTCGATCGGGGCCGCCGCGGCCGTCCTGGCGATGAACATGTACGAGGCCGAGGAGCTGCTGGAGTCGCTGGTCGACATGAGCCTCCTGGAGGCCACCGCGCCCGGGCGCTACCGCTTCCACGACCTGCTCAGGCTGTTCGCCAGGCGCGTCCTGGACAAGACCGAGCGTCCCGAGGACAAGACGCTGGCGCTGCGCCGGCTGCTCGGCTTCTACCTGGCCTCGTCCCGGTCCGCCCACCGTCTGGCCTACGAGGGCAGCATGATCCCCGACAACCTGGCCGTGGTCGGCAGCGGGCTCACCTTCACCACCGTCGACGAGGCCGTGGCCTGGCTGATCTCCGAGGGCGACTCGCTGTTCGCGGCCATCAACCAGGCCGCGACCACGTCCACCGCCGGCGAGCAGCTCCTGCCCGCCGCCGACATGCTGGTGGCCATGGAACCGCTGCTGGAGGCCGGCACCCACACCCGCGAGTTCGACCAGGGCACCCGCGCGGTGCTCGCCGCCGCACTGAACCTGGGCGACGAGGCGAGCGAGCTGCGCTCCCGGTACGTGCTGGGCCGGGTGCTGTTCGCCGGCAACCAGCTCTCGGAGTCCGAGACCCACTTCCGCCGCGTGTACGAGCTCTCCGACACCCGCGGCGAGAAGATCGTCACCGGCGAGGTGCTCAACGCGCTGGCCGTCGTCGTCGGCCGGCAGCGCCGCCACACCGAGGCCCTCACCCTGTTCGACGCCGCCTCCCGCTACTACCGCGAGAACGGCGTCCCCGCCGGCGAGGCCCTGGTGCTCAGCTACTCGGCCCGCGACCACCTGGGCCTCGGCCACGCCGACGACGCCATCGCCGCGGCGGAGAAGGGCCTGGCGATCTTTACCGAGATCGGCAGCGGCGCCGGCACCGCCCGCGCCCGCTACCACCTGGGCATCGTGCTCAGCCGGGTCGGCCGGCTCACCGAGGCGGTGCACCACCACGCCGAGTGCCTGGCCTTCTTCCGCTCCAGCAAGCAGCGGGTCTGGGAGCAACGCGTGTGCTCCCGGCTGGCCGAGACGTTCATCGCCGCCGGGCGCTACCCCGACGCCGTACGCCACGCCGAGCAGGCGCTCGTGGTCTCGCGCGAGATCGGCCATCCCTACGGCGAGGCGCTCTCGCTCACCGTGCTCGGCCGGGCGCTACGCGGACTGGGCAGCGCCGCCCGGAGCCTCGACTGCCTCAGGCAGGCCTACGACGTCTTCACCAGGCTCGGCGCCCCCGAGGCCGGCGACCTGAAGCTCCTGCTGGACGGCTTCGCCGTCGAACGGTCCGTCGTCGAGTCCTGAGTACAGCTCGTCGTCCAGACGTGTCATCCACACATGGTTGATCAAGGCTGTCCTTAGTCAATGCCGATGGCAGCCCGGCCGGTCATCCTGACCGCCACGCGTCGCCAGGGGGCCCGGTCATCCGGATGCTTCGCGTGACGGCTAGCCGCCTCACACAGACGACCGGCCGGACTCGACGCGGACCTTCGAACCCCCCAGGCCCGCGTCTCGGTCAGAAGCCTCCACCGGCGCGGTCAACGTCGGATCAACGGTGAATCAAAGCAGGAAATAACCCTCGGCGATGAGCGGCCGGATCGCGTCGGCGTTGGGGATCTCGCCGTCGCCGACCAGCTCGGCGATCACGTTGAGCAGCGGCCCGAGCGCCAGCTCGCCGTCGCACACGCCGGCCAGGGCGGCCTCGACGGTGCCGACCTCCCTGCTGCGCCGCAGCCCCTGCGTCTGGCGCAGCACGATGCGGATCGGGTCCTCGGCGCCGGGCAGGCCGACGCGTTCGTCGAGCACCCCGTCGGCCGTGCGCAGCAGCGCCGCGTCGAGGTCGGCGGCGCGGTGGGCGGCGGCGATGGAGTCGAGCACGTCGTCGACGTAGTCGCCGACCGGCAGGGCCACCTGGTGGGGCAGGTGCTCCACGCGCACGACCGGGTCGAGGGTGCCCGAGTTGCGCATGGTGATCCAGCCGAAGCCGATGCCCTCGACCTTGCGCTCGTCGAACCAGGCCAGCCACCGGTCGTAGTGGTCGGTGTAGCCCTTGGTGCCCTGCTCGGCCGCGTCCTTGAGCCACAGCTCGACGTATTCGGCCGGATCCTGCACGTCACGCTGGACGACCCAGGCGTCGCAGCCGGTCTCGCGCAGCCAGCCGCCGACCCGGTCGTGCCAGTCCTCGCCCTCGACGTGCAGCCAGTTGGCCAGGAAGTGGGCCTGCCCGTCGGGCGCGAGGTGGCCCGGGGTGCACCGGACCAGGTCGCGGCAGAAGTCGTCGGCCTCGCCGCCGGACTCGCGGTAGGTCAGCGTGCGCTCGGCCCCGGGGGCGATGACGAACGGCGGGTTGCTGACGACCAGGTCGAACAGCTCGCCCTCGACCGGCTCGAACATCGACCCCACCCGCGCGTCGACGCCCGTCACGCCGGACAGCTCCCAGCTCAGCCGGGCCAGCTCCACGGCGCGCGGGTTGAGGTCGGTGGCCACCACCTGCTCGGCCCGCCCGTCGAGGTGGAGCACCTGGACGCCGCAGCCCGTGCCGAGGTCGAGCGCGCGCGTGACGGGCCGGCGGCTGACGAGCTGAGCCAGGTTGGCCGAGGCGCCCCCGGCCCCCACGACGTGGTCGGCCCGCAGCGCCGGGTCGCCGGGCCGGACCTTGCGGTCGGAGACCACGTAGCCGCCGGTCTCCCACGGCTGGAGGTGCACGGTCGCCCTGATCAGGTCGCCGTCGGCCGACACCAGCCCCGACTCCAGGACGGCGGCCGGCACGGATCTGGCCGGCACCGGCACGCCGAGCCACCAGAGCCTGATCAGGGTGCCCAAGGGGTCGCCGTCGGCGGTCGCCCGCAGGGCCGGGACGAGCTCCTCCCGCGCCAGGGCCGAGGCCGCCATGGCGCCGAGCCGGTCGCGGACGCCGTCGATCGTGTAGCCGGTTTCGAGGAGGTGATGGCGCAGTCGTTCCACGGACACCATCCTTTCACCAGCCACCGACAGTGCTCATACTGTTACTTACGCACCCAAGCGTTCTGCAAGCCATGGACAAGTGGGTGGCGGTATCTCTAGGGGTGCAAGACGCCGTACCGAGGAGCGCGCCCCCATGCTGATCCCCTGCCTGGCCTGCGAGTCGCGATTCGGGCCCGACGAGTACTTCAATGCCTGCTCCGACTACAACCGGGGCCTGGACCTGGTCTCGTGGACCTGCCCGCGCTGCGGCAACCGCGACGACCTGCGGGTGCTGCCCGGCGAGCTGGGGTTCGGCTACCCCTCGCGCGGCAGGTTCGACGTGCACGACCGGCTGCGCGTGCCCGGCCTGCGCAGGCAGCGCGGCGACCTGCGGCTGGACATCTCCCTCGACCGCTCCCGCTGGCAGGTCAGGACGCGGATCCGGCAACCGGCCTGACCGGCGCGCACGCGTACGCGGGCGGCTCGCCGCGCAGCAGCCGCGCGATGTCCTCCACCAGCGCCTCCGCCAGCTCCTCCAGGCTCTCCCCGGTGGCCTCGCCGAGCCTGGGCGTGAGCACCACGTTCGGCAGCCTGGTCAGCGGGTGGGCCGGATCGAGCCATTCGCCCTCGAAGTGGTCGAGCCCGGCGCCGCCCACCTGGCCCTGGCGCAGCGCGTCCACCAGGGCGGTCAGGTCGTGCAGGGCGCCGCGCGAGGTGTTGAGGTAGATCGCGCCCTGGCGCATCGCGCCGAACTCGCTGTAGCCGAACAGGCCCCTCGTGTCCGCGGTCAGCGGCACGTGCAGCGACACCACGTCGGCCTCCGCCAGCAGCGCGGGCAGGGTGTGCGTGGCCTCGGCGACGTAGGGGTCACAGGTGACCACCCGCATGCCCAGCCCCTGGCAGCGCCAGCGCATGGCCCGGCCCACCCGGCCGAGGCCGACGATGCCGAACGTGCGTCCGGTGAGCCGTCTGCCGCGGTGGCGCTGGGCGGGGGGCACCCTGCCGCGATGGGCGCGGCCTCTGCGCACCTCACGGTCGGCGGTGACGATGTTCCTGCTGACCGCGAACAGCAGCGCGAGCGTCAGCTCGGCCACCGCCTCGGGGTCGCGGTCGGGGGCGTGCAGGACGGTGACCCCGCGTTCGGCGGCCAGGCGCAGGTCGACCCCCGTGGGGGCGCCGAGGCTGGCCACGATGTCGATGTGGAGTCCGAGCACCGAGGTGCGAACCTGGTCGCCGTCGGTGATGAGCACGTTCGCGCCGGTCTCGATGACCAGGTCGGCGAGTTGCTCGTCGGTGAAGCCGACGCTCGGCCGGGGAGGAGCCTCGGCCACGTCGGCGACCTCGCCCAGACGGGCGAGCGCGCTCTCCGGCAGGTCGGGCAGCACGAGCGCCCGAGGTCTTCTCACATTTGGACAATAACACCACAGACGGTACTCAGATCATTGCTCCCCGCGCTGGCGGAGACTCTGCCAGGCCGCCTCGCCCAGGCCCTTGATCTCTTCCTCGGTCGGGGTGTGCGCCCCGGCGAACCACAGGCGGCACATCTCCTGCGCCGGCCCGAGCCACAGGACGTAGCACATGGTGGCGTGGACGGGCTGGAGCTGCCCGTTCTTCATGTGCGGCTTCCACCAGTCGGAGACCTGGCGGAAGAACGCGCGCCTGGCCTCGGCCACCTCGGCGCCGCCCGGCTCGTGCTTGCGCGGCGGGCGCTCGCTCACCAGGATCCTGGCCCGCTCGGGGTGCTCGCCGGCCCAGCGCATGTGGAAGGCGACGACGGCCTCGATGCCGGCGCGGGCGTCGTCGTGCCGGACCAGCTCGGCGAGGAACTCCTGCTGGTAGGCGTCGAGGATCTCGGCGTACAGGACGCCGTAGACGTGCTCTTTGCTGGCGAAGTGGTGGTAGAAGCTGCCGACGCTTACACCGCTCTCCTCGCGCAGACTGGCCAGCGTGGTGGCCGAGACACCGTCCTGGCTGAAGCGGCGGAGGGCGCCCTCGATGATGCGGGTGCGGCCGTCGCGTCCGTTCTTGACACTCTTCACACTGTCAATGGTGTGCTACCAGAACGTTGTTCCGCAAATACTCCGGCCAGATCGATCATAGCGGTCACCTCGACCGTGCCGGACTCGACCTTCATCTCGGCGTCCGGCCACAGCCTGCGGACCAGCCTGAGCACCCGCCGGTTCTCGCCCAGCACGTCCATCCCGACCGTACGCGCCCCCCGCACGGCGGCCCTGAGCAGCAAGGTGTCGACGAGCCGCGGGCCGAGCCCGTTCCCCTGCCAGCGGTCGGCCACGACGACGGCCACCTCGACGTCGGCGCAGCCGCCCCGGTAGCTCATGGCGTGCCCGACGATCTCGTCCCCGGCGGTGACGACGAGCGCGTCGCGGCGTTCGTCCAGGGTCAGCAGGGTGCGTACGAGGTGGGCGGCCGGGACGGTCACGCCGCTGAAGAAGCGCAGCGTCTGGGTGTGCAGCGACAACCCCGTCAGGAAGCGTCTGATCCGTTCCTCGTCGTCCGGGCGGACCGGGCGGATCTGGGTTCCTTGCATAGACTCAGCCTGCTCCTCGGAGCTGAGTCTGTCAATTGAACTCAGATATAATGCGGAGATGAACGTGCCGTTCCGATTGGGCTTCCGGGTGGACAACTGCTCGATCGAGCGCACCCTGGACATCGTCGGGGAGAAGTGGACCTTCCTGGTGCTGCGCGAGGCGTTCAGCGGCGTGCGCAGGTTCGCCGACATGCAGGCGGTCACCGGCGCACCCCGCCAGGTGTTGAGCGCACGCCTGGCCCGCCTGGTCGACGAGGGCCTGCTGCGCAAGGAGCCCTACCGCGAGCCCGGCCAGCGCCAGCGCGACGAATACCGGCTGACCGACAAGGGCCGCGACCTCTATCCGCTGCTCGTCGCGCTCATGCACTGGGGTGACAAATACCTGGCCGACGAGGAGGGCCCGCCGGTACTGCTCACCCACCGCGACTGCGGCGCCCCCATCGAGCTGCACTTCCGCTGCGCCGAGGGCCACGAGGTGGCCGGGCCGCGCGAGGTCACGCCGGTCCCCGGGCCGGGCCCCGGGGTGCGGAGCGTCTAGCGGGCGAGCCGCGTGAGGGAGCACCCGCCCCGGTGCCTAACCTTGAAGGCGTGTACCGGTTCCTGCTGACGCCCCGGTGGCTGGCGCTCCACGTCGTGGTGCTGCTGGTCATCCCCGCCTTCGTGTTCCTGGGCAGGTGGCAGTTCGGGCGTTTCGAGGAGCGGTCCGACAACAAGGACAGAGTGACCGCCAACATCGAGGCCGCCGCCGTCCCGCTCGACCGGCTCGCGGCTCCCGGCCGGCAGGTCGGCGAGGGCGACCGTTACCGCACGGTCATCGCGTCCGGCACGTACGACGCCTCCCACGGCCTGCTCGTCCGCCGCCGCCCACAGGAGGGCCGCAACGGCTTCTACGTCCTGACCCCGCTCGTCACCGGCGACGGCAGCGCCGTCATCGTCAACCGCGGCTGGATCCCGGCCGCCGCCAGCGCCGACGCGGCTCCCGAGGTCCCCCCTCCGCCCACCGGACAGGTAACTGTCACCGGGCGGCTACGTCAGAGCGAGACCGAAGACTCCACCGGCATCCGCGAGCGGTCCGGGCTGCCGGACGGCCAGGTGCTGCTGATCGACGCGGCCAAGATCGGGCAGCGCATGCCGTACCGGCTGGTGGGTGGCTATGTCGAGCTCACCGGGCAGCAACCGCAGGCCGCCGCCGCGCCCGCTCTGGTGCCCGCCCCCGACGTCGGCTCCGGCGGCGGCCTCAACCTGGCCTACGGGGTCCAGTGGTGGCTGTTCATCGGCATCGCGATCGGCGGCTGGATCCTGCTGATCCGGCGTGAGGTGGCCGAGCAGAAGTCCGGGAAACCCGCCGGTGAGACGGTGACGACCCCGGAGGCGGAAACCGCCGCCAACTAAGGTGTGAAGGGTGATCCGCCACATTGAGTTCACCAATCTCCGCAACTTTCGTGACGTAGGTGGATATGCCACCGAGGACGGGCGCACCGTCCGGTGGCAGCGGCTCTACCGGGCCGACTCCCTGGGCTGGCTGGCCGGCGACGACCTGCGGGCCTTCCACGCGCTGCGCGTGCGCACCGTGATCGACCTGAGGCATCCCGCCGAGGTCGAGCGGGCCGGCCGGGTGCCGGAGACCGAGGGGCTGCGCTACCGCAACCTGCCGATCGAGGGCCGTCCCTGGGACATCGCCCAGTTCAGCGAGGAGATCGGCGTCGAGCGCTACCTCGCCGACCGGTACCTGGAGGTGACCGAGGACGGCGTGGAGAACCTGCGCGCCGCCGTGGAGACGGTCGCCGTCGCGGACAACGCACCGGTCGTCATCCACTGCGCGGTGGGCAAGGACCGCACCGGCCTGCTCACCGCGCTGATCCTCTCGCTCGTCGGCGTCGCCGAGGACGACATCGTCGCCGACTACGCCCTGACCGGCCTGGCGACCGAGCGCTTCATCGCCGACCAGCGCACCAGGCACCCGGACGCCCTGCTGTGGCCGGGGTTCGGCCGGGCCCCCGCCCAGGCCATGCGCCTGTTCCTGGACGACCTGATCGACCGGCACGGCTCCGTCGAGGGCTACGTCACCGGGGTGCTCCAGGTCGACCGGGCCACCATCGCCGAACTTCGCGAAAATCTCCTGACTGATTCGATCTCCCGCGGGTAGAAGGCGCCGGGGTCCGCAAGGGGCAGCATCCTCAAGGACCCCACAAGCCCGGGATCGCCCCCATCCCCCTCCAGGCGGTCCCGGGTACGAATGCATGGATACCCAACGGATACGTCGCAGCTTGTTCGACGTTATGCCGCCGTCGTACGGTTACCTGCGTGACTACGCCGCTGCTCCCCGACCCTGACCCCCGGCGGCGCGACTATGTGATCATCTCTGCCGACGATCACCTGATCGAGCCTCCTGACCTCTTCGAGGACAGGCTCCCGGAGAAATACGCCGACGTCGCGCCCAAGGTCGTGGAGACGGACGCCGGTCACCAGGTCTGGCGCTACGGCGGGGCCACGTACCCGTGCGCGGGCATCGACGTGGGCGCCGGGCTGCCGCGCGAGCAGTGGACCCTGGATCCGGTCAGGTTCGAGCAGATGCGTCCCGGCTGCCACGACATCGAGGCCCGCGTCCAGGACATGGACGTCGCCGGCATCTGGGCCGCGCTGTGCTTCCCCGGCATGCTGGCCGGCCAGGCGGGCATGCCGTTCGCCCGCACCCGCGACCAGGAGCTCGGCCTCGCCCTGGTCAAGGCGTGGAACGACTGGCACATCGACGTCTGGGCCGGCACCTACCCCGAGCGGATCATCGGCCTGCAACTGCCCTGGCTGCCCGATCCCGACATCGCCGCCAAGGAGATCAGGGCCAACGCCGCCCGCGGTTTCAAGGCCGTGGTCTTCCCCGAGTTCCCGACCAGGCTCAGGCTCCCGTCTATCCACACCGGCCACTGGGACCCGTTCTTCGCCGCCTGCGAGGAGACCGGCACGGTCGTGGCCCTGCACACCGGCGACTCCTCCTGGTCGCCCGTGCCCTCCCCCGACACGCCCATCGAGGCGATCACCACGCTGATGCCCACCAGCGCCATGTTCGCCTGCGCCGACTGGCTCTGGTCGGGCCTGCCGCTGCGTTTCCCCGGGCTGCGCATCCTCATCGTCGAGGGCGGCGTCGGCTGGCTGCCGATGCTGGCCGAGCGCGCCGACTACGCGCTCGACCACCCGGTCGCGGGCGAGGCCGCCTGGGACGGCGGCCTCAAGCCCAGCGAGGTGCTGCGCCGCAACTTCTTCTTCGGCACCCTCGACGACCACGCGCTGTCCGGCGTGCGGCTCGCGGTCGGCCTCGACCACGTGCTCCAGGAGAGCGGTTACCCGCACTCCGACTCGACCTGGCCCGACACCCAGAAGGCCGTGGCCGCGAACCTCGGCGCGCTGCCGCCCGCCGACATCGCCAGGGTCGCCTACGGCAACGCCGCCCGCCTGTTCGGGCACCCGCTGCCCTCGCGCGCCTGGTTGCGGATGGAGGAGATCTAACCCTCGTCCTCGACCAGCCTGGCCTGGATGACCTTGCGCTCGTGCTCGACGTAGCGACCGCTCTCGCCGAGCAGCGAGGCGATCAGCCACAGGAACACGCCGAAGTCGTCGGCCACCCCGATGAGCACCAGGAAGTCGGGGATGACGTCGACCGGCGACAGGATGTAGACCACGCCGAGCGCCATCAGGGCGAGCTTGCCCTTGCCCATGCCGTCGTAGCGGCCGCGGGTGACCGCGCCGATCATGCGCGGGATCGCCCGCACCCTGGCCAACATCCCCGGCGTGCCAGGCTTGGTCACCTCGCGGTACGTCCGCCACGCCGCCGCTGCCCGTGCTGCCTTCGCCATCATGAGGATCCTCCTACCCCCGGCTTCTCACGACATAACGCGTCAGCCGGGTGAGGGGTTCCTGACGATCAGCGCATGGCGGCGTGCTCGAACGGCCTGACCTGCTCGATCTGCGCGGCCACCCGGATCAGCAGATCCTCCCGTCCGGCCGCCGCCACGAGCTGCACGCCGACCGGCATGCCCGCCGCGTCCCTGTGCAGCGGCAGCGAGACGGCGGGCTGGCCGGTCGCGTTGATCGGCGAGGTGTAGGCCACCACCTGCGCGGTCCTGCCGAAGGCGGTGCTGAGATCGGCGGGCGGGATCCAGCCGAGCCGGAACGGCGCCGCCCCCGACGACGGCATCAGCAGCAGGTCGTTGCCCCCGGCCCACCAGGAGGCCATGCGGCGGCGGAAGCCGTCCACCCACTGGGTGGCCAGGATGTGGTCGGCCGCGCTGTTGGCACGGGCGGCGGTGACCATGGCCGCGTTGCGCGGTTCGAGCTCGTGCAGCTCCACCGGCCTGCCGCGGGCCGCGCCCAGGCTCACGACGTGCGCGGCGAGGTTGTTGGCGACGATGGCGCCGAAGTGCCGGGCGAACTCCGGCTCGGCGAGCGCCGGCGGGCCGCCGGGGGTCACGTCGTGACCGAGGCTCTCCAGCAGCGCCGCCGCCCGAGTGACGGCCTCGGCCAGGTCGGGGTCGGCGGGCACGTCCGGCCGCGGGTGGGCGGTCAGGAAGCCGATGCGCAGCCGTCCCGGGTCGGCGTGCAGTTCGGCGGTCAGGGGGCCGGGCAGCGCCGGGGCGTCATAGGGGTCGCCCGGCTCGTAGCCGGAGACCGCGTCGAGCGCGGCCGCCGTGTCGCGCACGGTCCTGCTCACGAAGCCGGGGCAGGAGAAGCCGCTCCAGCCCTCGCCCATGGACGGGCCCATGCTCAGCCGCCCGCGCGTCGGCTTGAGCCCCACCAGGCCGCACAACGAGGCCGGGACGCGGATCGAGCCGCCGCCGTCGCTCGCCGTGGCCAGCGCGACCATGCCCGCGGCCACCGCCGCCGCCGAGCCGCCGCTCGACCCGCCCGCCGAGTACGCCGGGTCGTAGGGGTTGCGGGTGGGGCCGTACGCCACCGGCTCGGTGGTGACCGTGCTGCCGAACTCGGGGGTGTTCGTCCGGCCCAGCAGCACGAAACCGGCCCGGCGCAGGCGCACGACGCCGTGACCGTCCTCGGCGGTGTCCAGGTCGTCGCGCACCCGCGAGCCCGCGGCGTACGGCTCGCCGGCCTGCCGCCAGCCCAGGTCCTTCAGCAGGATCGGCACGCCGCGGAAGGGCGCGTCCGCCGGGAGGCCGTCGATCTCGGCCAGCGCCCGCTCGAACCGCCGGTGCACGACGGCGTTGAGCTCGCCGTCGTGCGCCTCGACGGCGGCGATGGCGGCCTCGGCCAGCTCGCGGGCCGACACCTGCCCGTCCCTGACCGCCTGGGCCTGGCCGACGGCGTCGAGCCGCAGCACGTCGTCCATCAGCCCTCCCGGACCGGGGCCAGGTCGCGCACGGCCTGCTCGATCGGCACCTCGCCGCCGGGAATGGGCGCGAGCACCGGCGTGTCGAGCCCGTTGTCGACGTACTGGCGGATCCTGGCCCGGCAGGTGGCGGCGTCGCCGTGCACGACGAGGGCGTCGACCACCTCGTCGGGGATGGCCTTGAGCGCGGCCTGGCGGTCACCCGCCGCCCACGCCTCGTGCATGGGACGCAGCACCTCGCCCCGGCCCAGCCAGTCGTGGAAGGCGGCGTAGGCGGGCACGGTCAGGTAGCTCGCCAGCATCCACCGGGCCATCTCGCGCACCTTGTCGGCGTCCTCGCTCACGCAGACGAACAGCCGGGCGATCAGCTCGATGTCCGGGCCGATCTCGGCGCGCACCTTGGGCACGTCCTCGGGGGCGAGCCAGTTGGTGATCGCGCCGTCGGCCTCCTCGGCGGCCAGGCGCAACATCCGGGGCCGCAGGGCGGCCAGCACGATCTTGGGGGCGGTCTTCGGCGCCCGTTCCAGCTTGAAGCCCTTGATCTCGAACGTCTCGTACCGCTCGGAGACCTTCTCCCCCGCCAGCGCCCTCCGCAGGAAGCGCAGCGTGTCACGGGTGCGGGCGTACGGCTTGGCGAACTCCACGGCGTTCCACCGCTCGACGATCGCCGGCGAGGAGGAGCCGATGCCGAGCACGAACCGGCCGGGGGCCAGGTCGGCCAGGGTGGCCGCGGACATGGCCAGCAGCCCCGGCCCCCGCGTGGAGACCGGGACGATCGCGCTCCCGAGCCGCATCCCCGGCGCCCACTGCGTGGCCATCGCCAGCGGGACGAACCCGTCGTTCCCGTTGACCTCGGCCGACCAGGCGTCGGTGTAGCCGAGGCCCGGCAGCTCCGCGATCAGCTCCTGCGACCTGGCCAGGGAACGGTCGTAGAAGGGGATGGTCATGCCCCAGTTCGGCGTCATTCATGGCCTCCGGTTCGGCGACGGTGAGCCGACCATACCAAGCGGTATGTCACCGCAAGGAGCCCCCTAGGCCCGCAATTCGTGCACCGCGGCGATGAAGTCCTTCGTTATCCCCTGCAACCCGGGCAGATGCGACAGCCCCACCAGCCGGTCCACCAGCGGCACCGTGACCTCGATCAGCCGGTACGTCCGCGCGCACCCCGGCGAGGTGTCGTGCACCCAGAACAGCACCATGCCCATCGACAACAACCACAGCAGCTCCGGCAGCTCCGCCCGCAGCTCGGCGTTCATCCGGTCCTTCGACCCCTCGACCACCTCGCGGTAGATCCCGATGGACGCCTCCCGCGCCGGCGACGACTGCGCGCTGAACGGGCTCAGCGGGTTCGTCGGCTCGGCCGCGTGCTTGAAGAACTTCACCGCGAACTCGTGGTACGGCTCCGACACGCGCACCCACTCGCGCAGCACCCCGCTCAGCCGCGCGGCGAACGACCTCTCCGTGGCCAGGAACTCCCGGCAGGCCTGCTCGTGCTCGGCCTGCGCACGGTCGTAGTAGGCCTGGATCAGCGCCTCCTTGCTCTCGAAGTAGTAGTAGGCGTTGCCCACTGACACCCCTGCCTCGGCGGCGATGGCGCGCATGGTCGTCGCGTCGAAGCCACGCTCACGGAACAGTCGCAAGGCCGTCTCGACGATGACCTCTCGGGTGCTCTCCGATCCTCTGTTTCGGGCTTCGGACACGTTCGTCACTTTACGTCTTGAAAGCGCGGTGGGTCATGGAGTGGCACGGTGATCGCCGCCACAGGGCAAAGATGACTATGAGACATGAGTTATCTCCTGGGAATGGTGGGATTGTCGTTTCAGGCGGAAGGGCTCTTTTCCGCGAAAAGGCATCGACATGTGGATACGTGGAACAGCGCGCACCTTCGTGGTGGCGCTCCTCGGCATTCAGATCACCATAATCGCGCTGGCGTCGGCCGCTTCCGCCGCCTCCCACCCATCAGGTGGAGAGCGGGTTCAGGCGCCAACACCGTTCAACCGTCCTGACGAGACCGGGGGGATGCTCGACCTGTCCCTGTGGTTCCCGGAGGGGATCGACGGACCGTGGACCAACATCCGGCAGGCCGCCGTCGAGGCGGCCGTGGCGGAGACATACCAGGTCGAGCAGCACCAGGCGGACCCCGCGTCCGCCAAGTCACAGCTGTCGAAGGAGGACTCCGAGGAGACGGAGGACGCCTGGGCCGAGGCCGAGGACGCGTTCGCCGCGCAGTCGGACATGCAGGACCACGCCGAGCGCTCAGAAGCCGTCACGAGGCCCGCGAGCGTCGAGGAGGCGGTGGCGCCTCAGAGCCGGCCGCAGAGGTCGCAGAAGCGATCTCAGCTTGATCTGGCGCGTGTGCTGCCCAGGCAGGCCGCCATGCACATGACCCACGCCCTGGCCGCCCGCTGGCTCAAGAGCTCGGGCCTGCGCACGAAGTCGTCGGGCCACTGTACGAGCCGCCACATGCACCACTGCACCTCGCTCGACTCCGTAAGGGCCGGCACGATCGCCCGGATCATCGACCTCAAGCATGACAGCGGCTGCCCGGTCATGGTGACCGGCGGCACCGAGGCGGGTCACGCGCCCGGCCAGTACAGCCACGGAAACGGCTACAAGCTCGACATCACGCACAACGCGTGCATCGACCGCTACATCACCAGGCACCACCGCAAGACGGGGGTCCGCGGCGACGGCGCCGCGCTCTACCGCTCCGCCACCGGAACCGTCTTCGCCAACGAGAGCAGCCACTGGGACATCCTCTTCCGGTGACAGGCCCCGCCCGCGGGAGAACACGCCCCGCCGGGAAAGCACGAATCGCCGGGAGACGCGACCCCTCGGAGAAGGCAACAGAACCCTCCGGGAAAACGCGAAGGACGCCGCACACCCGCACGGCGTCCCCACGGAGTCGGGCCGGGCTACAGCTCGGAGGCCACCAGCTCGGCGATCTCAGCCGCGTTGAGCGCGGCGCCCTTGCGCAGGTTGTCGCCGCAGACGAACAGGTCGAGCGTGTTCGGGAAGTCGATCGCCTGGCGGACGCGGCCCACGTAGGTCGGGTCGTTGCCGACCACTTCGAGCGGCGTCGGGAAGACGCCGTTGGCCGGGTCGTCCATCAGCACCACCGTCGGCGCCGCCGAGAGCACGCGGTGGGCGTCCTCGACCGTGATCTCACGCTCGAAGCGGGCGTGCACGGCCAGCGAGTGGGTGGTGATCACCGGCACGCGGACGCAGGTCGCCGAGACCTTCAGGTCGGGGATGCCGAGGATCTTGCGCGACTCGTTGCGCAGCTTGAGCTCCTCGGACGCCCAGCCGCCGTCCTTGTACGAGCCCGCCCACGGCACCACGTTGAACGCGATCGGCGCCGGGAACGGCGACTCGTCGGGCAGCTTGCCGGCCAGCGCCTTGCGCACGTCGCCGGCCGTCTGGCCGAGCGAACGGTCGCCGGCCAGGGCCTCGACCTCGTCGTAGAGCCGGGCCGAGCCGGCCACGCCCGCGCCCGACACCGCCTGGTAGGAGGCGACGACGAGCTCCTTGAGCACGTACTCGGCGTGCAGCGCGCCCATGGCCGCCATCATCGACAGCGTGGTGCAGTTGGGGGTCGAGATGATGTTCCTGGGCCGCTGCCGCGCGTCGAGCGGGTTGACCTCGGGCACCACCAGCGGCACGTCGGGCTCCATGCGGAACGTGCCGGACTTGTCGATCGCGATCGCGCCGCGCTCGGCCGCGATCGGCACCCACACGGCCGACACCTCGTCGGGCACGTCGAAGATGGCGATGTCGATGCCGTCGAAGACCTCGGGCGCGAGCGCCTGGACCACGACGTCCTCGCCGCGCACGCTCAGCACCTTGCCCGCCGAGCGCGGGGAGGCGACGAGACGGATCTCGCCCCAGATGTCCTCCCGGCTGGACACGATGTCCCGCATGACGGTGCCGACGGCGCCGGTGGCGCCGATCAGGGCGAGATTGGGCCTGCTCATCGTCCGCTACCTCCGTAAACCACAGCTTCGACCTGGTCGGCGTCGAGATCGAAGGCACGGTGGGCGGCCGCCACGGCCGCGTCGACACCGTCCTGCTCGACGATCACCGAGATGCGGATCTCCGAGGTGGAGATCATCTCGATGTTGACCCCCGCGTCGGCGAGGGCCGCGAAGAACGTCGCCGTGACGCCGGGGTGCGAGCGCATGCCCGCGCCGATCAGCGACACCTTCCCGATCTGGTCGTCGAAGAGCAGCGACTCGTAGCCGATGCGGCCCTGGATCTTCTTCAGCGCGGTCAGCGCCACCTGGCTGTCGGCCGTGGGCAGCGTGAAGGAGATGTCCGTGCGGCCCGTGGCCGCGGCCGAGACGTTCTGGACGATCATGTCGATGTTGATCTCGGCGTCGGCCAGCGTTTTGAAGATCGAGGCAGCCTCGCCGACCTTGTCGGGGACCCCGACAACAGTGATCTTGGCCTCGCTCCGGTCGTGCGCGACGCCGGAGATGATCGGCTGCTCCATCTCGGTTCCTTCGGTGTAAGGGTCGGAGACGACCCACGTGCCTTCCGTGGTGCTGAACGAACTGCGTACGTGGATCGGCAGGTCGAACCGCCGAGCGTACTCGACGCAGCGCAGATGCAGGATCTTCGCGCCGCAGGCCGCCATCTCCATCATCTCGTCGTACGAGATCTTGGGGATCTTGCGGGCGACGGGCACGATGCGGGGGTCGGCCGTGAAGATGCCGTCGACGTCGGTGTAGATCTCGCAGACGTCGGCCTCCAGGGCCGCCGCGAGCGCGACCGCGGTGGTGTCGGAGCCGCCGCGGCCCAGCGTGGTGATGTCCTTGGTGTCCTGCGAGACGCCCTGGAACCCGGCCACGATCGCGATGTGGCCCTGGTCGAGCGCCTCACGGATGCGGCCCGGCGTCACGTCGATGATGCGCGCCTTGCCGTGGGTGGAGTCGGTGATCACGCCGGCCTGCGAGCCGGTGAACGAGCGCGCCTCGTGACCGAGGTTGGCGATCGCCATGGCCAGCAGAGCCATCGAGATGCGCTCTCCGGAGGTCAGCAACATGTCGAGCTCGCGGCCCGGAGGCAGCGGCGACACCTGCTCGGCCAGGTCGAGCAGCTCATCCGTCGTGTCGCCCATCGCGGAGACGATCACGACCACGTCGTTGCCGGTTTTTTTCGTCGCGACGATCCGCTGCGCGACCCGCTTGATGCAGGACGCGTCGGCGACGGACGAACCACCGTACTTTTGCACAACGAGCGCCACGAGAGTCTCCCGGTCTGGACTGTGAACTGCCAGTCTACTGGGGGCCTCTTATGGGCCTGATGGTTCATACCACTATGTGGATGATCATCACACGGTGGTGGCTTCCTCCGCCACGTCGAGCCGCGAGTGCGCGGCGAGGGCCTGCAGCGCGCGCATCGCCGCGCCCGCGTGGTTGCCCCAGGTGTTGAAGTAGGAGTACTGCCACCACCACAGCGCCTCGTGCGGACGGCCCGCGTGGAAGTGACGCAGCCCGTGGATGAGGTCGGCGGCCACCGCGGTCAGGTCGTCCGACAGCCGGTACGGCGTGACCGACGTGTCCTTGTACGGGTCGAACACCTCGGCGTAGTCGTCGACCGCCTCCAGCCGCTCGGCCAGCGCCGTGCGAACGCCGTCGATGTCGGGGTCCTCGCTCATCGGCGGCTCGTAGTTGCCCGACAGGATCACGTCGCGGTTGGCGCCGAGCTTGGCGCCGGCCAGGCTCACCTGCGCGACCTCCACCAGGAGCAGCGACCAGATCGCGTCGCCGCCCTCGCCGCCGGCGACCCTGGTCAGGCCGTCGACGTAGTTCTGCGCGTGCGCGGCGATCTCTTCGGCCAGCACATCCCACATATCAGACATCCAGGAGCCTCCGTCCTTCGAAAGCACGGCCCAGGGTCACCTCGTCGGCGTACTCGAGGTCACCGCCCACCGGCAGGCCGCTGGCGAGTCGTGTCACTTTGATGCCCATCGGCTTGACCAGACGGGCGAGGTAGGTAGCGGTCGCCTCGCCTTCGAGGTTGGGGTCGGTGGCGAGGATGAGCTCGGTGACCCGCCCGTCGGCCAGGCGCGTCATGAGCTCGCGGATGCGCAGGTCGTCGGGGCCGATGCCGTCGATCGGGCTGATCGCGCCGCCGAGCACGTGGTACGTGCCGCGGTACTCGCGCGTCTTCTCGATCGCCACGACGTCCTTCGACTCCTCGACCACGCAGATGACGTGCGTGTCGCGCCGCGGGTCACGGCAGATGCGGCACTCCTCCTCGGAGGCCACGTTGCCGCACACCCGGCAGAAGCGCACCTTGTCCTTGACTTCGAGCAGCGCGTGCGCCAGCCGCTTGACGTCGGCCGGGTCGGCCGCCAGCAGGTGGAACGCGATGCGCTGCGCGCTCTTGGGACCGACCCCGGGCAGCATGCCGAGCTCGTCGATCAGGTTCTGGACGACCCCTTCGTACATGCCTAGAACCCTGGCAGCTGTCCGAGTCCGCCGCCGCCCAGACCTTGGGCGAGCGGGCCGAGCTTCTCCTGCTGCAGGTCGGCGGCGGCGCGCACCGCGTCGCGGACGGCCGCGATCACCAGGTCGGCGATCGTGTCGGCGGTGTCCTGCGGGTCGGCCGCGTCGATCACGCTCGGGTCGATCTTGAGTTCGAGCAGCTCACCTGAGCCGTTGACGACGGCAGTGACCATGCCGCCGCCCGACGAGCCCTCGATCTGCGCGTCGTTGAGCTCCTGCTGGGCGCTCACAAGCTGCTGCTGCATGAGCTGAGCCTGCTCCAGCAGCTGCTGCAGGTTGACATCCCCTGGGTTCACCGTCGTGCGCTCCTCGTGGCTCCGGTTCTTGACTGCCACGAGCCTACGGTGTTTGGGCGGCGTCATGTACTGGGAGGGCTCCCCATGTTTCCCTCCAGGCCATTCGTCACGGACCTTTGTCATGGCCGGATCTCGGCCCCCCTCCAGTGTCCGAGACCCGGCCATCACGTCGGACGGAGCGGCCGCACCACGCCGACGCGTGTTTCGGAACGGTAGTGCGCCCAACGTTGCACACACGTTGCGTTCATTCAATCACCCTACGCAATCCCCCTGAACAGCTTGCGCATATCGCCGCCAGGACGGATGCTCGTTGTTGACTACTTGGAGTGACCGATGAGTTACGGCCATCTCGATGCGTACTCCCGTCTTCTACGCGGAGCACACGAAGCGGCGGCTACCGGGCAGAGCTCGCCCGATTCGCCCCGCACCCTGATCACGGCCTCGTGGCGGCGATCGCTCGCGGCGGGGATCGACCCGGATGGCCGGAGCGCCCCTTTGGTCTGCGAGTCCTCCGACGTCGTCGAGATCCGCGAGGCTCATCCGCTGCGGCCGCTGCTGCCCCTGCTCGCCCAGACGCTCGCCGGCCTGGCCGACGAGGCCGAGCACGTCATGATCGTCACAGACCGTGACGGGCGAGTGCTCTGGCGTGAGGGCAAAGGCGGCATCCTGCGCGATGCGGACCAGGTGGGCCTGGCCGACGGCCATCACTGGGGCGAGTGCATGGCCGGCACCAACGGCATCGGCACCGCGCTCGCCACCGGCCGGCCGGTGCACGTCTACTCCGAGGAACACCTGATGCGGGTGCTGCACGTCTGGTCGTGCAGCGCGGCGCCGATCAGCGATCCGGAGTCGGGCGACGTCATCGGCTGCGTCGACGTCAGCGGCATCGCGCGGTCCCTGCATCCGGCGACGGTCGCCCTGGTCGGCGCGACGGCCAGGCTCGCCGAGTCGCAGCTCGCCGTACGGATGCACGAGCGCGACGAACGCCTGCGCCGCCGCTACGAGTCGCTGCGCAACCGCGGCGGCATCCTGCTGTCGCCCACGGGCCGGGTCATCTCGGGCGATCCCATGGGCCGCCTCGGCGCCCGCCTCCCCCTGTCCGGCCAGCGCATGATCCTGCGTGACGGGAGCGTCGCCTTCCTCGAACCCTTCTGCGACGGCTACCTCCTGCGCGACACGCCGTCCGCGACGCCGCCCACCCTGCGCCTGACCTGCCTGGGCGAGGGCACCCCGACGGCCGACCTGGGCGAGCGCCCGCGTCCGCTCTCACTGCGCCACGCCGAGATCCTCGCCCTGCTCGCCCTGCACCCGCAGGGCCTGTCGGCCGACCAGCTCTCGTTCCACCTCTACGGCGACGACGGCAACCCGGTGACGATCCGGGCCGAGATCCACCGGCTGCGCGGTCAGCTCGGGGAGGTGCTGGCGGCGAAGCCGTACCGGCTGGTCTGCCCGGTCGAGGCGGACTTCCTCGGCGTGCGCCGGCTGCTCGACTCGGGCGACACCGCCGCGCTGGCCCGCGCCTACCCCGGGCCGCTCCTGCCGCGCTCGGAGTCGCCGGACATCCGGCGCGAACGCGAGGAGCTCGAAGCCCAGGTCCGCGCGTGCCTCCTGCGCCACGGCTCGCCCGACGACCTGTGGACCTACGCCCAGACGCCCAACGGCCGCGACGACTACCAGATCCTGGAACGCCTGTCGGCCCTTCCGCCCACGGACCCCCGCTCGGCCGCCGCCCGCGCCCGCCTCTTCCCCTGACAGCCGTCCAGAGGGAGCTTGCGGTCAGGTGTGGTCGATCTCGCCGATGACCTGGGCGCCGAGCTCGCGTTGCAGCAGGGCCATGCCGGAGACGGCGTCGACGTCGGCGTCCGCGTCGTTCAGCGGGTCGACGTCGTCGGCGTCGGCGGCCTTGTCACGGCCCGGGATCGCGCTCGGCCACGCCGCCGTGCCACCCGCGCGGGACGCCGGGGTGCGCGGACCCGCCTGAGCGGCCGCCTTGGCGGCCGACCGCGCGGCGGCCAGCCCCGCTCCGACCGGCGCGGCGGCGGGCTGCCGGGCGGTCACGGTCTGGGTGGGGTCGGGGCTCGGCGGGGAACCGGGGCTGAGGTCGTCGGGCGCGTCGGGCCACGACTCGTCGGTGGTCGGGCGCGCGGACTCGGTGGCCGGGCGTGCTGACGCGGCGGCCGGAGGTTGGCCCGGGTCCTGGGAGCCCTGGTCGTCCTGGGAGCCGCCGTGCGAGCCGGACCGCCCCTGGGAGGTCGCCTGGACGCCCGTCCCGCCCTGCGGGCTGGTCGTCGCCTGGCTCGCGGCCGGGGCCGCCTGGGGAGCCGGGGCGCCGTGGCCGCCCGACGGCGGCTGCTGGCGTGCGGGGCCGCGGGTGGCCTGGGGCGCCGGAGAGCCGCCGACCACCGCCTCGACCCGCCAGGTGCCGCCGAGCACGTCGCCGAGCGCGGTCGCCACGACGGCGTCCTTGCCGCCGCCGGTGAAGTTCTTCATCGCGCCGACCTGGCTGAACCCGAGCGTGACCAGGTTGCCTTCGACGCCCACGACCTGGGCGTTCGTACTGACGTTGGCCCAGACCACGATGCTGCGCTGCTTGAGCGCGGCCAGCACGGCGGGCCACTGCTGCTGCATGCCGCCCGCCCCGCCCGCGACCGGGCCCGCCGCCGCGGGCGCCTGAGCGACAGGCGCCTGAGCGACGGGTGCGGGCGCGTCGGAGGCCGGAGCCGCCGCCGAACCGGGACGTACGGGCTCGGGCCAGTCGTCGGCCCCGCCGCCCACCGGCCCCTGTCCACCGGCGGAACCGTTGCTCCCCGCGGGCGTCGCAGGCTCCGGAACCGCCGCGTCGCCGCCGACCGGCGCCGCCGTACCGACGGAGACAGCCGGGGGCGCGACGGGAACGTGCACGTCGTGGCCGCCGCCCGGGGCAGCCGGACGGGGGATCGTCACCGCGCCCGCCCTGGAGGCCATCTGGGCGACCGTGCCGCCGCGCTCCAGACGTTCGAGCCGGGCGAGCAGGGACGCCTCGCCCTGCGAGGCGCCCGGCAGCAGCACGCGCGCGCACATCAGTTCGAGCAGCAGCCGCGGCGAGGTGGCGCCGCGCATCTCGGTGAGCCCCGCGTTGAAGATCTCGGCCGCACGGGTGAGCTCGGCCGGCCCCATCGAGGACGCCTGCCCCACCAGCCGCTCCAGCTCGTCGGCGGGACGGTCGAGCAGCCCGCTGGACGCCGCCTCGGGCACGTTGGCCAGGATCACCAGGTCGCGGAAGCGCTCCAGCAGGTCGGAGGCGAAGCGGCGCGGGTCGTGGCCGCCCTCGATCACCCGGTTGACCGCCTGGAACACCTGGCCGCCGTCGCGCGCGGCGAACGCGTTGACGACCTCGTCGAGCAGGTCGCCGTCGGTGTAGCCGAGCAGGGAGACGGCCTTGGCGTAGGTGATGCCGTCGTCCTCGGCACCGGCGAGGAGCTGGTCGAGGATGGAGAGCGAGTCACGGGCCGAGCCGGCGCCCGCGCGGACGACCAGCGGCAGGGCGGGCGGCTCGAAGGGCACGCTCTCGGAGGTGAGGATCTCCTCCATCAGCGCCTTGAGCGTCGCCGGCGGCATCAGCCTGAACGGGTAGTGGTGCGTACGCGACTTGATCGTGCCGATGACCTTTTCCGGCTCGGTCGTCGCGAAGATGAACTTCAGGTGCGGCGGAGGCTCCTCGACGAGCTTGAGCAGCGCGTTGAAACCCTCGCGGGTCACCATGTGCGCCTCGTCGATGATGTAGATCTTGTAGCGCGCCGACACGGGCGCGAAGAAGGCACGTTCGCGCAGGTCACGCGCGTCGTCGACGCCGCCGTGGGAGGCCGCGTCGATCTCGATGACGTCGAGGTGGCCGGGGCCGGTCGGGGCGAGCGCCACACACGACTCGCAGGTGCCGCAGGGGTCGGGCGTCGGGCCCTGCTCGCAGTTGAGGGAGCGGGCGAGAATGCGCGCGCTGGAGGTCTTGCCACATCCGCGGGGGCCGCTGAACAGGTACGCGTGGTTGATGCGGCCCGTACGCAACGCCTGTCGCAGCGGATCTGTGACGTGTTCCTGACCCTTGACCTCGGCGAAGGTCCCGGGTCGGTACTTGCGGTAAAGCGCAAGGCTCATGCGACCATCCCGCCTGCGAGGGGGCTCTCAACGAAGAGACCCCCCGCACACCCGCCAGAGCCCGCTTATCCTTGCTGCCTTCCGGCCCTGGGGAGGTTCACAGGATGACGCCGCGCGAGGGGTCCCTGGACAGTCTAACCGGCCTCAGCAGTGCTCGCTCCACGGTTCGGGTTGAGCATGTCCTGGAAAAATCGCGGTCACCGCAGTGCCGGAAGTCCGGTAAGCTCGTCGGCGGAGGATTCGCCTAGTGGCCGAGGGCGCACGCTTGGAAAGCGTGTATAGGGCAACCTATCAGGGGTTCAAATCCCCTATCCTCCGCCAGTCCAGAAGGGTCATGCCAGGTCAACGGCATGGCCCTTCTGGCGTTGTGTCGTTCTTCGGACGCCTCGACCGGCCGGTCTTCTATGGTCCGGTTCATGGAGGATGTGTTCGGCAGTGCCGCGCCGTACTACGCCAGGTACCGTCCAGGCCACGGGCAGGCGACGACTGAGCACCTGGCGAAGACGTTCGGCGCGGGCAGCCGGGTGCTGGATCTCGGCTGTGGCCCCGGGACGATCGCGATCCCCCTGGCGCGGCGGGTCGGGGCCGTGCTCGCCGTGGATCCGGCGCGGGAGATGCTGGCGGAGGGCAGGCGGCTGGCCGGGGGCGTCGCGAACATCGTCTGGCTGCGTGGCGACTCGACCGGTCTGGGGGCGTTGCCGCCGTTCGATCACGTGGTGATGGGACGGTCGTTCCACTGGATGGACCGCCGGTCCGTGCTGGTGGAGCTGGACGCGCTGCTGCCGCCCGGCGGCGTGGTGGCACTGGTCGGCCCCGCGAGGCGGCACGGTGAGCCGTGGCAGCCGGACGCGCAACCGTGGCAGCCGATCGAGAGACGGGTGTGCGAGGAGTTCGGCCTCGACATCCACACCGCCGCCAGTTCGTTCCACGCCACCGGCGAGCACCACAGCGGCGTGCTCGCCGCCTCGCCCTTCAGCAGCCTGGACTCCCGGGTGTTCAGCCGACGGCTGACGTGGGACGTGGACGGACTGATCGGGCTCCAGCTCTCCTACTCCTACAGCTCGCCCGCAAGGCTGGGCGACCGGCTGCCCGCCTTCGTGGAAGCACTGCGACGGGCGCTGCTCGCCGGCAATCCCGCGGGCCGGTGGGAGCAGCGGCTGACCACCGAGGTGCTGGTCGCCAGGCGCCCGGGGCGCTGAGCCGGTCGGGTCAGGCGGTCAGGGAGCCGTGCAGGGCGTCGAGGCCGTCACGGAAGATGGTGGTGAACAGGGCGACCGCCTCGCTCTCGCTCACCCCCACCGGGGTGAAGCAGCCGGACCACTGCACCTCGGCGGCGTCCTCGCGGCCGGGGATCGAGTGCACGCGCAGGGTGGAGAGGTAGCCGGTGACCGGGAAGGGCGCTTCGATGATGGAGTAGGTGTAATGGCGCTCGGTCTCGCTGAAGTGCATGAGGCGTTCGACGATCACCTCGCCGTCCGGGTTCGCCAGCCGGCGGACGCGGCCGCCTTCGAGCATGGTGCTCTCGGGAATGTAGGGAAGCCAGTCGGGCAGGGAGTGGAACCCGCCGATGAGGTCCCAGACCCGCTGCGGGGACGCGGGCAGCACGCGGCTGACCGAGGTCGATGCCATGGTCGTTCTCCTGTGTCGGTGCGGTGGGTACGAGGCTCAGGCGCCGCCGGGAAGGGGCGCGTCGGGGCTGACCAGGCCGAGGGCGCGCAGCTCCTGCCAGAACGCGGCGGGCACGTCCTCATTGAGTGCGGCGACGTCCTCGGCGATCCGGCTCGGACGGGTGGCGCCGGGGATCGCCGCGACGGCCGCCGGATGGGCGAGGGAGAACTGCAGGGCGGCCGCCTTGATGCTGACCCCGTACCGCTCGGCGAGCGCCTTGATCTTCCCGACGCGCTCGACGATCTCCGGCGGCGCCTGCTGGTACTCGAAATGGGTGCCGCCGGCGAGCACGCCGGAGCTGTAGGGCCCGCCGACGACCATGCTGACGTCCTGCTCCTCGGCCATGGGCAGCAGCCGTTGCAGGGCGTGCGCGTGGTCGAGGAGCGTGTAGCGGCCGGCGAGCAGGAAGCCGTCCGGCTGGGGCTCGTCCAGGGCGAGGGTCAGCTCGATCGGCTCGGTACGGTTGACGCCCAGCCCCCAGCCCTTGATCACGCCTTCGTCGCGCAGCCGGGCCAGCACCCGGAAGGCCCCGGTACGGGCCTCCTCGAACTTCCGCAGCCACAGGTCGCCGTGGAAGTCCTGGGCGATGTCATGGACCCAGACGATGTCCAGCCGGTCGACGCCCAGACGCTTGAGGCTGTCCTCGATCGAGCGCTCGGTGGCGGGGGCGGTCCACTCGTCGAGCATCCGGTTGGGTCGGCCGTGCTCGAACAGCCCGCCCTTCTCCCCCAGTTCCCGGTCGCCGCTCTCCACCTCGTCGAGGATGACCCGGCCCACCTTGGTCGACAGGACGTAGGAGTCGCGCGGCTTGCCGGACAACAGGCTGCCGAGCCGGGACTCGGCCAGGCCGGCGCCGTAGAAGGGGGCGGTGTCGTAGTAGCGGATGCCCTGCTCCCAGGCGGCGTCCAGGGTGGCCCGCACCTCCTCCTCGGGGATCGCGCGGAACATGTTGCCGAGGGGGGCCGTGCCGAACCCCAGCCGCCCGGGAAGAACTCCGGTGAGTGACATGACTTCTCTTCCTCCAGTGGCGACGACCGTCCGGGTTCCCATCCCCCGCAGGCGGAACGTCGCACGTCGAGGGGGTAAAGAGCGGTCCTGGCGGCCGGACGTCCTTCTTTACGCGGGTTCGGCAGGCGCCGTCTCCCCGCTGGAACTCTTCTTCGACCTGGTCTTAGTCTTCGCCGTCGGACAGCTCGCCGAGCACCTGCACGCCGAGCTGTCCTGGCGCGGCGCCGCCGAGACCGCGGTGATGCTGGTCGCGGTTCTCAGCACGTGGGTGCTCACCAGCTTCGACGCCACCTTCCTGGACATCGCCCGGTCCAGGACCCGCGGGCTGGTGCTGGTGGTGATGGGTCTGGGGCTGTTCATGAACGCGCAGGTCCCGCACGCGTTCGGGGACCGTCCGTGGGCGTTCGTGGTGCCGCTGGTGGTGATCCTGGTCCTGACCGGCACGACGGCCGCCGTGAGCGCGTCGGTGGCCGTCCTGCGCAGCCACTATCACCGGGTGCTGGTGTGGGCCGCGGTCTCGATCCCGCTGTGGCTGGCCGGGGCCGCGGCGGAGCACGGGCCGCGGCTGCTCTGGTGGGCCGCGGCCGCCGCGGTGGACCTCGCCGGGACGTGGCTGAGACACCCCCTGCCCGGCCGGGTCTTCCCGTCCCGGTATTTCGTGTTCGACGCCGAGCACATGGTGGAGCGCATCCGCCTGTTCCTCATCCTGCAGCTCGGCGAGACGGTGCTGACCATCGGTTCGTCGATCTCCAGCGCCGCGGTCGACGCGCCGACGGTGGCCGCCGCCTTCGGCGTGTTCGTCGCGCTGGTGTGCCTGTGGGCCACGTACTTCCTGGGCGGCGAGGAGATCGTGACGCGGCAGATCGCCACCACGACGGACCCGATGCGCTCGGTCCACCGCGCGGTGAACGGCACGTACGGCACGCTGACCGGTCTGGTGGCCCTGGCGGTCGGGGCCGCGCTGGCGATCGGCCGCACCACCGGGCCGGGCAGCGTCCAGCTGAGCCTGCTGCTGTTCGGCGGCCCGATCCTGTACCTGGTCGCGCAGGCGTGGTGGTACTACGTCACCACGGGCCGGGCGTGGGCGGCCCGGCTCCTCGCCTGCGGCGCCTGCGCCGTCGCCGGGCTCGCGGCGCGCCGGCTGCCGCCGCTGGTGTCCGTGCTGATCCTGGACGTCATCCTCGTGGTGCTGGTCCTCGCCCTCACCCGGGTGCACCGCCAGGTGGCCGAGACGCTGAACCCCGATGACGGTGCCTGATGGCCGTCACGGGTGGCGGGAGCTGGAATCGTCAGGATATCTTGACGGTTATGACTCTGAGCACGCCCGAGCTTCCCGGGCACGAGGGTTTCGTCGCGCCCGTCCTGCCCGACGGGGAGCTGGCCTCGTCGTCCAGCGCCTTCACCAGGACGTTCGTCGGGTATCAGGCCGCCTGTTCGTGCGGGTGGACCGATCGGCGGCGGTATCCGGCGACGCCGGAGGGGGCCAAGGAGGCGGAGTACCGGTGGTGGAGCAGGCACACGCCGCCGCTGCTCGCCGCCGCCCCGCCCAACTGGCTGGTGATCAAGTCGAACCTGCTGTGCGAGCAGGTCGTCAAGCTCGCGGCCGATCGGCCGCTGGCCGCGCTCACCCTGCTGTCGCAGGTGGAGAGCTGGCAGCGGACGCTGCTCGACCAGGCCGTCGCCGGGGCGCGGGACAACGGCGCCTCCTGGGCGGAGATCGGGGAGGCCATGGGGATCTCCAAGCAGGCCGCCCACGAGCGCTTCAGGGCCCAGGTGAGCCAGTAGAGCCCGGTCAGGCCGGCACGAGCGCCTTGGAGCGGTCGGCGACCATCCGTACGGCGAAGACGCCGAGCACGGTCCCCATCGCGTACCGCTGCACCCGCAGCCACACCGGATGCCGGGCGAGGAAGGCGGCGAGGCCGCCGGCCGAGATCGCGATCAGCGCGTTGACCAGCGTGCCGATCGCGATCTGCACCGAGCCGAGCGCGAGGCTCTGCAGCAGCACGTGCCCCATGGCGGGGTCGATGAACTGCGGCAGCAGCGACAGGTACAGGATCGCGATCTTGGGATTGAGCAGGCAGGTGAACAGCCCCATGGCGAACAGTTTCCGCGGCCTCTCGACCGCCAGCTCGCGCGGCTGGAAGACCGAGGCGCCGCCCGGCCTGACCGCGTTCCAGGCCATCCAGAGCAGGTACGCGGCCCCGGCCAGCTTGAGCGCCGTGTAGGCCACCGGCACGTACGCGAACACGGCCGTCAGCCCGAGGCACGTCGCCGTCAGGTACGCCATGAACCCGAGCGCGACGCCGACGAGCGAGATCAGCCCGGCACGACGCCCCTGGCTGATCGAGCGGGAGACCAGATAGATCATGTTCGGTCCGGGCGTCAGAACCATGCCCAGGGACACCAGCGCGATCCCCACCAACCCACCCGTCATGGCGGCAGATTAGCTGACAAATGGCAGGAAATCACAGTCCCACACATTGCCTTGCGTAATCGACCGACTACGGGGGATGACACAGGGCATGCAGTTCGACGACGACGCGCCACTCGACCCCTCACAGGTCGAGGACGTCCGGGCCTCCGGCTCCCAGCCCGGCCGGGGCGGCGGCGGCTGGGGCGGGATGCCGGGCGGCGGCTGCATGTTGCCCATCGGCGGCCGTGGCGGCGGCTGCCTGCTGCTGGTCCTGGCGGTGGCCGGGCTGTTCCTGTTCAAGCTCGCCCCCACGCCGTTCAGCGGCGACGAGGGCGGCGAGCAGGGCGGCGCACGCTACCCGAGCGCCCCCGGCCAGCTCTCCCCCAGCGGCAACCTGGCCGAGCGCTGCCGTACGGGCGCCGACGCCGACCAGTCGGAGGACTGCCGGATCGTCGGCACGGTGAACAGCATCCAGTCCTACTGGCGGCAGGAGTTCAAGGAACGCGACCAGCAGTACACGCCGGCCAAGACCGTGCTGTTCTCGCGGGCGGTGAACACCGGCTGCGGCCCCGCCGACTCGGCCGTGGGCCCGTTCTACTGCCCGCGTGACCGCAAGGTCTACCTGGACCTGGCCTTCTTCGACACGCTCCAGCGCGACTTCGGCGCCGAGGGCGGCCCGTTCGCCCAGGCGTACGTGGTCGCCCACGAGTACGGCCACCACGTCCAGAACCTGCTCGGCACCATGGACAAGGTCGGCAACAACAGCCGGCCAGGCGCCGGCAGCGCGTCCGTGCGCCTGGAGCTGCAGGCCGACTGCTACGCCGGCGTCTGGGCGCACAACGCGGTCAAGACGGGCTTCTACCGCGAACCGTTCTCGCAGGCCGACATCAACCAGGCCCTCGACGCCGCCGCGGCGGTCGGCGACGACAGCATCCAGCGCCGCTCGCAGGGCCGCGTCACGCCCGACGCGTTCACCCACGGCACCTCCCAGCAACGCGAGAAGTGGTTCAGCGTCGGATACGACAGCGGCCTCCCGGACAGATGTGACACCTTCTCGGATGGCATCTAGGCGCCCTCCCGGGGAAGCTCTCTAGCGGGCAGCACCCAGAAGGGACGTCAGATATGGATTTCAAGGACGACGTCAACCTCGACTCGTCGCAGGTCGAGGACGTCGGCGGTCGCGGTGGCGGCGGGTTCTCGGGCGGCGGCTTCCCCGGCGGCATGGTCCTCGGGGGCGGCGGCATCGTCGGCCTGATCGCCTTAGTGCTGGTGTTCGTGCTCAACAACCTCGGCGGCGGGGGCGGCGACGCCGAGCCGGCGCAGAAGCAACCCCCGGCCAAACTCGCCGAGGAGTGCAAGACGGGCAAGGACGCCGACCAGTCGGAGAAGTGCCGCGTCGTCGGGGTGGTCAACAGCATCCAGGACTACTGGAAGCAGGAGATCCCCGACTACCGGACGTCGAAGACGATCCTGTACTCCGGCAGCCTCCGCACCGGCTGCGGCGCGGCCAGCTCCGCCGTCGGGCCGTTCTACTGCCCGAGCGACCAGCGCGTCTATCTCGACCTGAGCTTCTTCGACCAGCTCCACAGCCAGTTCGGCGCCAAGGGCGGCCCCTTCGCCCAGGCGTACGTGATCGCCCACGAATACGGCCATCACGTCCAGGACCTGCGTGGGGCCCTCCAGTCGGACACCGGCAGCTCGGTCCCCGTCGAGCTCCAGGCCGACTGCTACGCGGGCGTGTGGGCGCACAACGCCGTCCGCACCGGCTTCTACGAAAAGGCCTTCACCCAGACGGAAATCGCCGAGGCACTGGACGCCGCGGCCGCCGTGGGCGACGACAGAATCCAGCAACGCACGAGCGGCAGAATCGATCCCGAATCGTTTACGCACGGCTCGTCCGAGCAACGCGTCAACGCCTTCCAGCGCGGCTACCAAAACGGCCGGCCGGGCGAGTGTGAACAGTCTGAGCTGGGCCGATAGCCCTGGACAACGCAGCAGGTCGAATTCTCTCCTAAAATGAGGTGGGTGATCTTCAAGCTCGTCGGCGACGGACGCCCTTATCCCGAACACGGTCTGACGAACCGAGAGTGGGCGCAGATCCCTCCCAGGCAGGTCCGGCTCGACTCGTTGATCACCACGAAGGCCATGCTGGACCTGCACTCGCTGCTCGCCGCGGACTCCACTTTCTACGGCGACCTGTTCCCGCACGTCGTGCAGTGGCAGGGCGAGCTCTACCTGGAGGACGGCCTCCACCGGGCCCTGCGCGCGGCCCTGCACCAACGGTCGATCCTGCACGCCAGGGTCCTGGATCTGCCCAACTGAAACGCGCCGGAAAAGGGAGCCGCCATTCGCGGCTCCCTTTTTCATGTGTCAACCTGATCGACGTGCCGTGTGTCACGTCCGCGTCTTTCAACATCATTCGGAGAATGCCGTGTCGTATCCACCGCCACACGGGTCGTGGCCGCCACCCGGATACGTCCCGCCGTCCTACTACTCGCAGCCGCCGGCGCACGAGTACGTCGAGGAGCCAGGGCCGCTCGACAATCGCAACCTGATCGTGCTGCTGGCCATCGGACTGCCGCTGCTGCTCCTGAGCGCCTGCGGCGCGCTGTTCTTCGTCCTGACCGACGACGGCCGTCCGGAGACCCGCGGCGGCGGGACGGTCCAGACGCAGGTCGTCGAGGACAGCCCGCCGGACGTCCAGCTCAACCTGAATCCGCCGGCCGACGGGCCCACCCAGCAGCCCTGAGGGCAAAAGAAAAGGGCCTCCGAGGTCGTCGGAGGCCCGCTGGCGGTGGTGGTGGGATTTGAACCCACGGATGAGTTGCCCCATCACACGCTTTCGAGGCGTGCGCCCTCGGCCACTAGGCGACACCACCGCGGACGAGCTTACCGGATTCTCCGAGTAGCGAAGAACGTCTTGAGGACGGCAGAGCATTCTTCGGCCAGGACGCCCATGACGACCTCGGGCCGATGGTTGAGCCTGCGGTCGCGTACGACGTCCCAGAGCGAGCCCACGGCGCCGGCCTTGGCGTCGACGGCACCGTACACGATCCGGTCGACCCGGGCGAGCACGGACGCGCCCGCGCACATCGTGCACGGCTCCAGCGTGACCACCAGCGTGCAGCCGCTCAGCCGCCACTCACCGCGCAGCGCGGCGGCCCGCCTGAGCGCCAGCACCTCGGCGTGCGCGGTGGGATCCGCGGCGGACTCGCGGTCGTTGCCGGCCGCGGCCAGCACCTCGCCCAGCGGGCCGAGCACGACGGCGCCGACGGGGATCTCGCCCCTGCCGCCGGCCGCGACGGCCTCGGCCAGGGCCAGGCGCATCGCTTCCTCGTGGGTCAACGCAACCGGTCGAGCTCGTCGGCGAACGACAGCCGTTCGGCGATCACCGAGAGGACGTCGGCGGGCAGCAGCCCCTCCTCCATGCTCAGCTCCAGCAGCTCCTCGGCGCTCACGCCGAGGTCGCTGAGCAGCTCGAAGTCACCGGCGGGACGCACGCCGAGCCCGTTGCCCTCTTTGTCGGGGGCCACGCCGGCGAACTCGGCGAACAGCTCGCCCATGCTGTTGGAGGTGATCGCGTGCACGTCCGACAGGAACACCCGGGGCTCGTCCTCGCCGCGGTAGCGGGCGATGGCGAACCATTCGTCCTCGACCTCGACGCAGAGCAGGGCCAGCTCGTCGCCCGTCAGGCCCAGGGTCTCGATGACGGCGTCACCGAAGTCGTCGACGATCTCCGCGTGGCGCAGATCGACCTCTGCGCCGGTCCAGCCGTCGGAAGTCCTGACAAAAGCCGCAGAGAAGGTGTTGGACGCCATGCCCGCACTCCAGGGGGGTTCAGCCGAAGACCGATTCGATGGCACGCTCGAACGGCTCGGAGAAGCCGAGTCGCGCGGCGATGCTGGACAGCACATCTTCGGGGAGGAGATCGATGTCGCCGGAGAGGATGCCCAGCTCCATCTCGTCCAATCCGAGATCGGCGAAGATCGACAGATCTCCCGCCGGCAGCACGGTCTCCTCGTCCTGGAGGATCTCGTCGAGCTCCTCCTCGTCGGGGACCGGCACGTCGAGGTAGTGCAGCACCTGGCGGGCGAGGGGGAAGTCCCAGGAGGCGGCGATGTCGGACAGGAAGACGTCGACCCGCTCGCCGAGCACGCGCAGCGCCACGAAGAACTCGTCGCCGACGGCGATCAGGCCGATGGTGCCGCTCTCGCTCGGCTGCTGCCTGAGGGCCTGGATCAGGCCCTGGAGGTCGGACGTGAGCGTGACGGGCAACAGCTCAGCGTGCCACCGCTCGTCCTCGCGGTAAATCACTATGGCGAAGTCGAGCGCATCTTCGTCTGTCATCGCCATCCCCACCCGAGCCTCTGACACGACAGGTTCGCACCAGACCCCAATCGTTCCAGAACAGGCCACGCGGCGTGTGCTTCTCCGACCAAATTGTGATCAAAACCAAAGGCCCGGGATGCCACCACTCCGTCCACCGGATACCGTTGGGCGCTATGGAAACCCTCGTCGTCGACCATCCGCTCGTGGCCCACAAGCTCACCACGCTGCGCGATGTCCGCACCGACTCCCCGACCTTCCGCAGGCTCGCGGACGAGTTGGTGACGCTGCTGGCGTACGAGGCGACGCGCGACGTCCGGGTCACCGACGTCACCGTCCAGACCCCGGTCTCCCCCGCCCACGGCGTGCGCCTGGCCAAGCCCCAGCCGCTCGTCGTGCCCATCCTGCGCGCCGGGCTCGGCATGCTCGACGGCATGACCCGGCTGCTGCCCACCGCCGAGGTCGGCTTCCTCGGCATGATCCGCAACGAGTCCACCCTCCAGGCCGAGACGTACGCCACCCGCCTGCCCGACGACCTGTCCGGGCGTCAGTGCTTCGTCGTCGACCCGATGCTCGCCACCGGCGGCACGCTCGCCGCGGCCGTGCAGTTCCTGTTCGACCGGGGCGCGGTCGACGTCACGGCCATCTGCCTGCTGGCCGCCCCCGAGGGCCTGGCGTACATGGACAAGGCGTTCGCCGGCTCCGGCAAGCCCATCCGCGTGGTCACCGCCGCCCTCGACGAGCGGCTCAACGAGAACGGCTACATCGTCCCCGGCCTCGGCGACGCCGGCGACCGCCTCTACGGCGTGGTCTGACCCTTCCATCGGCTTCCCTTCTCCTTACGCTGGGTCGTCACTTCGTTACATACTGTGGTTGGGTGGGTACGAAGAGACAGGAAGGGAACTTCCGCATGCGCGTGGGGGAAGCACGATGAGCGACATGCCCGGTGCCGAGGAGTCCTCGTGAACGAGCGACCGACCGGCAACAGCAGTGCCCCGTCTCATGCGACCAGCACAGGAGGGCGCATGAGCGAGCACACCGAGGCCGACCCGACCCCGTACGCGGAGGTCGAGGCCGCGCTGCGCGACGAGTTCGCCGGCGTGCATTCCTCCACCACCGTAACCCGCTGTGTGGAAGCAGCGCACTACGGCGCGCTGGAGGTCACCGGCTATGCGCATCCGAGCCTTGTGGAGCGCATCGCCCGGAAGCACCTTCACGTCCTGGCGCTGGTCGCCAGCGAACGTGGCTAAGCAAGATCAAAACTAACCCGCCAAGTTACCTTTACCCCGGCTACCGGGTGGGTAATGTATACGGCGGGTGGAGTGGGTTAGTGGCACGGAGGCGACAGTGCAGGTCAAAAAAGTCCTCACATACAGTGGGATCGCATTTGTGGCGTACTACCTGTTCGCACGACCAGCTGATGCCGCAGACGCGGTGAAGGGGGCGTTCGACACGGTGTTCAACGCGGCCGACTCTCTGGCCCAATTTGTGAACAACCTCGCATGAGACTGGTGACCCACGGGGACTCTGCTCCGTCGTCGGTCAACCGCTACCTCCTCCCCAACGAACAACAGGTCATCATGGTGCGGCGTCATCCCGCCGTGCTGCTGCGCCCGGTCGCCGAGGTCTTCGGCGGCCTGGTCATCGCCGGGCTCCTCAGCAAGTTCTTCGGTGGAGGGGAGTCCGGCGGCACGGCGCTCGTCGTGGTGTGGTGGCTGTGGCTGCTGCTGCTCGTGCGTTTCGTGTGGAAAGTCGCGGAGTGGTCGGTCGATTACTTTGTGGTGACGTCCAAGCGGATGTTGCTCACCACCGGGTTGATCACGCGCAAGGTCGCGATGATGCCGCTCGGCAAGGTCACCGACATGAGCTTCCAGCGATCTCTCCTGGGCCGCATGCTCGGTTACGGCGAGTTCATCCTCGAGTCCGCTGGTCAGGACCAGGCTCTGTCAACGGTCGAGTACATTCCGTATCCGGAGACCCTCTACCTGGAGGTCTGCCAGATGCTTTTCCCCAGCAAGGACGACAGCGACGATTAATCTCCGCGCGGCAAATTCTTCACGCGGGGATACCAGATTCGGCTACTTCATGCAATCATTGCGTGTTGTTGACCCTTCCCCGCCTTGAGAGATGAGATGCCGAGTCAGGGAACCATCGGTGACCGCGTCCGTGGACTGCGGCTGAACAGGCGGATGTCTCAGGCCCAGCTGGCCGGACCCGACCTGTCTGACAGTTATGTCTCGCTCATCGAGTCGGGCAAGCGTACGCCGACTCCTGTCGTGGCCCGCCTCCTCGCCGAGCGGCTGGGATGCACCACCGAGTTCCTCCTGCACGGCATCGAGCCGCGACAGCGCATCGACACCGAGCTGGGTCTTCGCCATGCCGAGCTGGAGCTTCAGCACGGCGACCCCGCGGTGGCGGCCGACCGCTTCACGGAGATCGTGAAGGCGGCCGACGAGGAGAACGCCATGCTCACCGCGCACGCCCGCTTCGGCCGGGCCCGTGCGCTGGAGGTCCAGGGGCGTCTCGGCCAGGCCGTCGAGGCGTTCGAACGGCTGCGCAGGGAGGCCGCCGCGCATCCCGAGCGGCTGGCCGACCTGCCGCTCACGATCGCGCTGAGCCGCTGCTACCAGCGAGCCGGCGACCGGCTGAGGGCCCGCGACCTGGCCGCGGCCGCGCTGGAGCAGGCCGAGCGGCTGTCCATCTCGCAGGGCGAGATCGCGGTCGACCTGGCCACCGCTCTGGTCGAGGCGCGCAGCGAGCGTCAGGGCGACTCCCCCGAGCTTGAGTACGTCAAGCGGGTGCTGGACAACAGCGGCGTTCCTGAAGTTATGGACCGTTCCGAGGAGATCCACGCCCTGTGGCAGGCGAGCACCGCCGCCGCCGCCGGTGAGGACTCCGCGCTGGCCGTGCGCCTGGCCGACGACGCCATCATGGCCGGTCGTCAGTCCCGGCTCGCGCTGCAGCTCGCGCGGGCGGCCATGCACTGGTCCAGGCTGGTCACCGCGCCGCTCGACGAGGCCGAGCGGCTGGCCGCCGCCGCGTCGCGGGCGTTCGCGTCCTCCCCCGGCAGCGTCCGCGAGCACGGCGAGAGCCTGGTCGCGCACGCTCGGGTGCGGCTGCGGGCTGGCGACCAGGCGGGTGCCGCCGAGCTGGCCACCACGGCGCTGGGGCTGGCCCACGACGGTTCGGGCACCACGCCGGCCGAGGCGAACCTGGTGCTCGCCACCGTCGCGCTCGACCTCGACGGCAGTGCCACGACGCAGCTCCGTACCGCGCACGAACTGCTCGACTCGCTCGACCGTCCGGTGTTCGGGTCCGACAGGCAGGCCGCCCGCTGCTGGCGCGAGCTGGGTGACCTTTACGGGAGGGTCGGGGCAAGAGCACAGCAGACCGCCGCATATCGTAAAGCCCTTGAAGCTGCCGGAGTTCGCTCCGCGTTGGCAGGGGTGACGGTCGAGGCCACGGTCGCGCACTGAACCTCCGGGAGCTCCAGATTTGGACTTTTGAGTCTGGAATAATTAGGGTCGACCAGTCATTGACTCATAGGATGATTGGTTTCCCCGGAGGAGGCGGACTGTGAGTCTGCGTACGGCGCAGCGGGCTTCGCTCGTCGACCAGGTGATCGATCAGCTCAAGGAGCAGATCACCTCAGGGTCGTGGCAGATGAACGGCAAGATCCCCACCGAGACCGTGCTCGCCGAGCAGCTCGGAGTGGGACGCAACACCGTTCGCGAGGCCGTGCGCGCGTTGACGCACGCCGGGCTGCTCGAGTGCCGTCAGGGGGACGGCACTTACGTCCGGGCGACCAGTGAGCTGTCCGGGGCGATGCTGCGCCGGCTGCGCCAGGCCGAGCAGCTGGAGATCCTTGAGGTGCGGCGCGCGCTGGAGGTCGAGTCCGCCCGGCTGGCCGCGACCCGCCGCACCGACGAGGACATCCGCCGCATCGAGGCCGCGCTGGCCGAACGCGACCGCGCCTGGGAGCTGGACGACCCCGACTTCTTCGTCGAGGCCGACCTCGCCTTCCACATGGCGGTCGCGCACGCCACCCACAATCTCGTGCTCATCGACCTCTACGAGGACTTCTCGGCGGCTCTGCGGGCCAGCATCACGGCCGCGGGCACGTCGTTCAACAAGAGCTACATCCCGCACGACGCCATCGCCCGCGCCATCGCCGCCGGCGACGCCACCGCGGCCGAGCGGGCCGGGCACGCGTGCATGGAGCACATCCTCATCGCCCTCACCGACTCCTGACCGGCCCTCATGCGGCGGGGCGCAGCTCGGCCGCATGGTCCTTGGCGAACTCGGTGAAGCTGCGGCCCGGGCGGCCGGTCACGTCGGTGAAGGCCGTCGTCGTGAGGTCGCCCCAGTTCGCGGCGTACGCCGTGAGGTATTCCCTGGTGACGGCCGCGTCCCATTCGCGCAGGCCGGCGTCGAGCATCGAGCGGTAGGCGTCGTCGGGGGCGACGGGCTGGTAGGCGATCGGCGTGCCGTAGACCTCGGTCAGGGCGGTGGCCGCCTCCCCCATCGAGATGCTGGCCGGGCCCGTGAGGGTGTAGGTGCGGCCCTTGTGCGGCGCCGGGTCGCGCAGCACCACGGCGGCGAAGTCACCGATGTCGCGGACGTCGATCAGCCCGATCCGGCCCTCGCCCGTGCCGCCGTAGAGGGTGTCGCCGGCCACCGAGCCGAGCAGGTTCTGCATGAAGAAGGCCGGGCGGATGACGGTCCAGTCGAGGCCCGAGGCGGCCAGCTCGACGTCGGAGAGCGCGTGCAGGCGGCCGTTGCGCGTGGGGGCGTCGTGCGCGGCTCCGATGGCCGACAGGCGCACGACGTGACGCACCCCCGCCTTCCGGGCCGCCCACAGGGCGTTCATGCTCGCATGGGGCGCCTGGGGGCCCATGGCGGTCAGCAGCCACAGGGTGTCGACCCCCTCGAAGGCGGCGTCGAGCGTGGCAGGCTGGTCGAGGTCGCCGACGGCCACCTCGACGCCCTCGGGGGCCTTGGCCGCGTCGCGCACCAGGACGCGCACGTCGCTCAGGTCGCCCAGCGACTTCAGCACGGCCCCGGAGACGGTGCCGGTGGCACCGGTGATCAGGATGGTCATCGCAATGTCCCCTCTTCTGCAGAGATCAACTCGTCGATCAGGTCGAAGAACTGCTGGATGCCGGGCAGGTTCGCGCCCTTGGCACGGGAGGCGGCGAAGTCGTCGCCCGAGCGCCAGTCGACGATGTCCAGCCACTCGTCGTCGGACAGGCGGACCAGCCGGGCGCCGAGGAATCCGGCGCGGTCGGCCGCGAAGTCGGCGAGCATGCCCGGACGGGCCGCCAGCAACTGGCCGGCGCGTTCCGGGGACACTCTGAATCTGGTGAGTTCCACCGTCGTGGTCATGGCATGACGATATAGTAAGAATCAGTGACAGTCAAAATCAGTGACTAATTGGAGGGCCGCACGTGCGCAGGAGTCATCGCAAGCAGGACGAACCAGATCTCGGGGTCCTGGCGGGGCGCACGCTCTTCGCCCTGCAGCGCGACCTGTTCGCCAAGCTGGCCGAGCAGGGCCATCCGGGGCTGCGGCCGCGGCACGGCGCCGTGCTGGCCTACCTGGACGAGGAGGGCAGCAGGGCGACCGACCTGGCCGCGCAGTCGGGGCAGCACAAGCAGGTGATCGGCACGCTGGTGGACGAGCTGGTCGCGCTCGGCTACGTGGAGCGGCAGCCCGACCCGGCCGACCGGCGGGCCAAGCTGATCGTGCCGACGGACAAGGCGCTGGACCACATGGTGAAGTCGGACGCGATCATCGCCGAGATGGAGGCCGCGCACGCACGGGCCGTGGGCGAGCAGGCGTACGCGGAGTTCAAGAGGGTCTTCAAGCTGGTCGCCGAGCGGCAGACGCTCGCGGCGGAGTGACGGCCGCTCAGGTCAGGCGCAACGACATGACGAGGTAGCGGAAGGCGGGCTGGGCGTCGCCCGGCACGTCCTGGATGAGGGCGGGCCTGGTCGGCGACTCCATGTTGATCCTGGCCAGCTCGCCCTCGATGCCGGTCAGGCCGTCGAGCAGGAACTGCGACTGGAAGGCGATCTGGATGTCGTCGCCGCGCAGCTCGCAGGGGACCACCTCGGTGCCGCGCCCGATGTCGCCGCCGCCCGCCTGGATCAGCACCTGGCCCTGCGTGAACGACAGCCGGATCGCGGTGTTGCGCTCGGCGACCAGGGCCACCCGCTTGATCGCGTTGACGAACGGAGTCACCGCGACGTCGGCCCTGATCGACCAGTCGGAGGTCAGCCTGGCCCGGTAGTCGATGAACTGCTCGTCGAGCAGGCGCACGGTGGTGCTGCGGCCGACGCTCTCGAACCCGGCCACGCCGTCGCCCATCGCGACCGACACCTCGCCGCCGCGCAGCGACTTGGCCACCTCGACCAGCACCTTCGCCGGCACCATGGCCGAGACGGCGACGTCGGGCGTGGCCGGACGCCAGGTGAAGTCGCGGGCGGCGATGCGGTAGCGGTCGGTGGAGGCCATCGCCACGGACTCGCCCTCGATGTCGACCCGGATGCCGGTGAGCATCGGCAGCGTGTCGTCGCGGCTGGCGGCGGGCGCGACCTGGCTCACCGCGGAGGCGAACACGCCGCCGCCGATCGCGCCGATGCTCGGGGGCATCGTCGGCAGGGCCGGGAAGTCCTCGACCGGCATCGTGATCAGCCCGAACTCGGCGCTTCCGCAGGTCAGCACGGCCTCGGCGCCTTCGGTGACGATCTCGACGTCTTCGGCCGGCAGGCTGCGGCTGATCTCGGCGAGCAGCCGGCCGGGGATGAGCACGCTCCCGGACTCGACGATGTCGGCGTCGACCAGGGCGCGCGCGGAGACGTCGTAGTCGAAGGCGGACAGGCTCAGCTCGTCGCCCGCCTCCAGCAGCAACCCGGAGAGCACGGGCACCACCGGGCGGCTGGGCAGGACTCTGGCGGCCCATGCCACCGCATCTGCCAGTACATCGCGGTTAACCCGGATCTTCACGAGGATCCACCCTTTCGTCGCGCCGTGCCTCTATGAAAATAGCCGCTCCCACCGACAACTCCGGCTGTGTCCGGGCACGGTTGGGCGCCCTGTGCACAATGGGCCTGGTGGGACCGGAAGGGCGTCAGGCGCGGCTGTTCAGGTAGGCGAGCACGGCGAGGACGCGGCGGTTGTCGTCGTCGGAGGGGGCCAGGCCGAGCTTGGCGAAGATGCCGGCCGTGTGCTTGGCGACGGCGCTCTCGCTGAGGAAGAGCCGCTGGGAGATCGCGGCGTTGGAGCGGCCCTCCGCCATGGCCTCCAGCACCTCGCGCTCGCGGGGCGTGAGCGCGGCCAGCGGCTCGTTCCTGGCGTTGCTGGCCAGCAGCTTGGCGATCACCTCGGGGTCCATCGCGGTGCCGCCTTCGGCCACCCTGCGCACGGCGTCGACGAACTGCTCCGCGTTGAACACCCGGTCCTTCAGCAGGTAGCCGATGCCGCCCGAGCCGTCGGCCAGCAGCTCGCGGGCGTAGAGCTGCTCGACGTGCTGCGACAGCACCAGAACGGGCAGCCCTGGAATCTGCGCGCGGGCGGCCAGCGCGGCCTGCAGGCCCTCGTCGGTGAACGTGGGCGGCAGCCGTACGTCGACGACCGAGACGTCGGGACGCAGCTCCAGCAGGCCCTTCAGCAGCTCCGGCCCGCTCTCGACGGCGGCGACGACCGTGAAGCCGTGCGCCTGCAGCAGGTGGACCAGGCCGTCTCTGAGCAGGTACAGGTCTTCGGCGACGAGCACCCGCTTCATCAGCAGGGCCCCAGACCGCCGACGCGGCCGAGTACGAGGCTTCTGTTGTGGACGAGCCGGATGCGCATGGCCGCAATGTACATGAGCGTGCCGAGGGCGATGTTGGCCACGATCACCGGCCACTGCAGGGGCTCGGGCAGGTAGAGGGCCAGGAACCAGCTCCGCTCGTCGATGTGGAACGCCTTGAAGACGGCCGTGACGAGGCCCTGGGGGAAGAGCGGGCACCAGGCCGTGCCGTACAGGACGGCGATGGTGGCGGCCTTCTTGGGAGGCAGCTTCGCCTGGTCGGCCTGCTCGGGCAGGACGTGCGGGATGTCCAGGGTGACGGTGGTGGGGCCGCCCGGCGGGCTGTGCAGGGCCAGCACGCCGTCGAAGGCGGCCAGGCGGCGTTCGATGCCGGTCAGGCCGCTGCCCTTGGCCGGGTCGGCGCCGCCCATGCCGTCGTCGCTGACGGTGACGCGCAGGGCCGCGCCGTTGACGCTGATGTCGATGGCCACCGACTCGGCGCCGCTGTGCCGGGCCGCGTTGGCGAGCAGTTCGCTGATCGCGAAGTAGGCCGCCGCCTCCACCGGGGGTTCCAGGCGGTGGGGCAGCTCGACGTCCACCTTGACGCGCAGCGGGCTGTCCATGGCCAGGGCGCGTACGGCGTCGGCGAGGCCGCGTTCGGCCAGCACCGGCGGGTGGATGCCGCGGATGACGGTACGCAGCTCGGTCAGGGTCTCGGCGGAGGCGTCCCTGGTCTTGGCCAGCAGGGCCTTGGCGGCGGCCGGGTTGTCGTCGATGAGCTGCTCGACCGCGCCCAGCGTCATGCCGATGGCCACCAGGCGGGCCTGGGTGCCGTCGTGCAGGTCGCGTTCGATCCTGCGCATCTCGGCGGCCTGGGAGTCGGCGGCGAGGTTGCGCACCTGCCGCAGATGGGTGATCTGGACGGCCAGGCGGCTGGCGGAGGTGGCGCCGAGCAGCAGGCGGACGGTGAGGGCGTACAGACGCAGGCCGCGCGCCGGGAGCAGGACGAACAGCGGCAGCAGGCCGATCTTGACGATCGGGTCGAGCGTCAGCCAGAGCGTGTCGCGCCAGGTCGCCGGGTCGGTGAGCAGCCACTTGAACCGGTCGTTCCAGGCCGGCATGCGCGGCGACTTGTACAGCGTGCGGTCGACGCGGTAGAGGCCGTCGGCCATGGGGACCGGCGGCGGCGGCTCGGGCAGGTAGGGCGCCTCGATCTCGACGCCGGTCCAGGCGCGCAGCAGGCGCCGGTGCTGCTCGGCCGCCCGCCTGACCAGCCTGGCCTGCCACGGGAAGAAGAAGACCATCCCCAGCGCGAACGACAGCATGATCATGGCGCCGGCCAAGGGGATCAGCGCCACCTCGACCAGCAGCAGCGCGAACAAGACCGCGACCTGCCCGAACCGTTGAAGCATGCCCCCAGTCTGCGCCACCATCGCCGCCGGGGACATTGCACCTAGATACACCCTTGCTCGGCATCTACCGAGATTCCCCGGAAAACCCGCAGCTCCTAGCGTCGATGCCATGAAGGTGATCGAAGTGCGGAACCTGCGCAAGCAGTATCCGAACCACCTCGCGGTGGACGACGTGTCTTTCGAGGTCGCCGAGGGCGAGATCTTCGGCATCCTGGGTCCCAACGGCGCCGGCAAGACCACGACCGTGGAGTGCGTGGCGGGCATGCGCCCGGCGGACGGCGGCACCGTACGCGTGGCGGGCCTGGACCCGCGGCGCGACCGGGACGAGCTGCGCCAGGTGCTCGGCATGCAGCTGCAGAGCGCCGCGCTGCCGGAGAAGATCAAGGTGTGGGAGGCCCTGGACCTGTACGCCTCCTTCTACCCCGACCCGGCCGACTGGCGGGAACTGCTCGAACACGTCGGCCTGGCGCACAAGCGGGACGCCGCCTTCAAGAGCCTCTCCGGCGGCCAGCGGCAGCGGCTGTCGGTCGCGCTGGCGCTGGTGGGCCGGCCGCGGGTGGCGGTGCTCGACGAGCTGACCACCGGCCTCGACCCGCAGGCCCGCAGGGACACCTGGGAGCTGATCGAGCAGGTGCGCGACTCGGGCGTGACGATCGTGCTGGTCACCCACTTCATGGAGGAGGCCGAGCGGCTCTGCGACCGGCTCGCGCTCATCGACGCGGGCAAGGTGGTGGCCACCGACACGCCCGCCGGCCTGATCGCCCAGGTGGGGGCCGAGCAGCACGTACGGTTCCGCCCCTCCGGCCCGCTGGACGACGCCGTGCTGCTGGCGCTGCCCGAGGTGCGCGAGGTCGTCCGGCACGGCGGTCAGGTCTCGGTGTCCGGCACCGGCAACCTCGCCCACGTGGTCACGCTGGCCCTGGCGCAGCACCAGATCATCCCGGCCGACCTGCGCATCGAGCAGGCGACCCTGGACGACGCGTTCCTCGCGCTCACCGGAAGGAAGTTGTCATGAGGAAGATCCTGCTCGTGGAGGCCAAGCTGCACCTGCGCGACTGGCCGTTCATGATCTTCACCATCGGGTTGCCGGTCGGCCTGCTGCTGGTGCTGGGGCTCAGCGTGCCGGACATGACCAAGCCCGACGCCTCCGGTCTGCGGTCGGTGGACGCGCACATGCCGGCCATGATGACCCTGCTCGCGCTGCTGACGCTGGCCTGCAGCGTGCTGCCCACCGTGCTGGCCGGCTACCGGGAGCAGGGCGTGCTCAGGCGCATGTCCACCACGCCGGTGCATCCAGGACGGCTGCTGACCGTCCAGCTCCTGGTCAACCTGACCGTCGGGGCCGTGTCCACGGTCGTGCTGATCGTGGCCGGGATGGCGGCGTTCGGCACGTCGGCGCCCAGGCAGTGGCTCGGGTTCGTGCTGGTCTTCCTGCTCGGCACCGCCGCGCTGATGGCCATCGGCCTGGTGATCGCGGCGCTGGCGCCCAACGGGAAGGCGGCCTCGGGGATCGGGTCGGCGGTGATGTTCCCGCTCATGTTCGTCGGCGGCATGTGGCTGCCGCGCGAGATGATGCCGGACGCCCTGCGCAAGGTCAGCGACTTCTCCGTGGCCGGGCCGTTCGCCCAGGCGCTCAAGGACACCTGGGCGGGGCAGAGCCCCCAGCTCCTGCACCTGGTGGTGATGGCCGCGGGGCTGGCGGTGTTCGGGGGCCTGGCCGTGCGGCTGTTCCGGTGGGAGTAGGGACGTCAGCGGCGGGCCCAGACCGGGCGGGCGCCGGTGACGTTGGTCATCAGGGAGTAGAGCGAAGAGGAGGAGGCGATGAACAGCCGATTCCTCTTCAGCCCGCCGAACACCAGGTTCGCCGTGAACTCCGGCAGCCTGAGCCGGCCGATCAGGGTGCCGTCGGGGTCGTGGCAGAGCAGCGCCTTGCCGGCCGCGGCCCAGACGCGGCCGGTGTCGTCGAGGCGCATGCCGTCGAAGTTGTCGGCCTGGGTGCCCTCGGCGAAGACCCGGCCGCCCGACAGCGTGCCGTCCTCGCGCACCTCGAAGACGCGCAGGTGCCTGGCCCTGGTGTCGGCGACGTACAGGAGCTTCTCGTCGAGGGAGAAGGCCAGGCCGTTGGGGCGGACGAAGTCGTCGGCCACCACCCGCACCTCGCCGGTCACCGGGTCGGCGCGGTAGACGTGGCAGCCGTCGATCTCCTGCTCGGCCACGACGCCCTCGTAGTTGCTGGTGATGCCGTACGGAGGGTCGGTGAACCAGACCGAGCCGTCGGAGCGCACGACCGCGTCGTTGGGGCTGTTGAGGCGCTTGCCCTGCCAGCGGTCGGCGATGACGGTGATCGAGCCGTCGGGCTCGGTGCGGGTGACGCGGCGGTTGCCCTGCTCGCACGAGATCAACCGGCCCTCGCGGTCGAGGGTGTTGCCGTTGGTGTAGCCGGACGGCTGCCGGAACGGGCCGACGGCGCCGGTCATCTCGTCCCAGCGCAGCATGCGCTCGTTGGGGATGTCGCTCCAGACCAGGAAGCGGCCGGCCGGGAAGTAGACCGGGCCCTCGGCCCAACGGGTGCCGGTGTAAAGGCGTTCGATCCGGTCGTCGCCGCCGATCGTGGCGAAACGCTCGTCCAGAACCTCGAACTCGGTGGGGATCGTGTCCATGGCGGCCACCATACGGCATTCGACCATCGGCACATTTCACCAGATACCATTCGGTCATGGATGAGATCGACAGGACACTGATCGGGCTACTGCTGGAGGACGCCACGCAGTCGTACGCCGCGCTCGGCAAGGCGGTGGGGCTGTCCAGCGGGGCCGCGCACGAACGCGTACGCAAGCTGCGCGAGCGCGGCGTGATCAGGCGTACCACGATCGAGGTGGACCAGGACGCCCTCGGCCGCACGGTGACCGCCTACGTGCTGGTGGACGGCGCGAGCTGGATGGGCGACAGCGCCGGCCTGCTGGCGCGGATCCCCGCCGTCGAGGAGGCCCACGTCATCGCCGGGCCCGCGTCGCTGCTGCTCAAGGTGCGCACGTCCAGCACCAAGGAGCTCCAGGAGGTCCTGCGCCAGATCTTCGAGGTGGACGGCGTGACCGGCACCCAGACCGTCGTCGTGCTGGAGACGTTCTTCGAACGAACCCTCAAGTAAGCTTCAGGAATGGTCGCCTGGAACAGCAGAGAACTGACGGTCGGACAGCTCGCCGAGCGCAGCGGCGTGGCCGTCTCCGCGCTGCACTTCTACGAGACCAAGGGGCTCATCGCCAGCCGCCGCACGGCCGGCAACCAGCGCCGCTACCACCGCGACACGCTGCGCAGAGTCGCCTTCATCCGGCTCTCCCAACGCCTCGGCATCCCCCTCGCCACCATCAAGGACGCGCTCTCCGAGCTGCCCGACGGGCGCACCCCCAACCGGGAGGACTGGGCCAGGCTGTCGGCCGCCTGGCGCGGCGAGCTCGACGACCGCATCGAACAGCTTCAGCGGCTGCGCGACGACCTGACCGACTGCATCGGCTGCGGCTGCCTGTCGCTCGACCGGTGCCCGGTGGCCAACCCCCGCGACCGGCTCGGCGAGGAGGGACCGGGCGCCCGTCGCATGGACACCCGGCTGTCCCCGCCCAAGGTCTGCTGCGTCACGCCTTCGGCTGCGCAACCGGCGGAACGATGAGCGTCGGCCGGTGGGCGTGGTGCAGCACATGGTTGGACACGCTGCCGAGCAGCACCGACCTGACCCCCGCCAGGCCACGCGAACCGGTCACGATGAGCGAGGCGTCGAGCTCGTCGGCCACGTCGACGATCGTCTTCCAGATCGACTCGTTGTCGGCGACCGCGCGGTAGCTCACCTCGGGCAGCCCGGCGGCGGTGGCCAGTTCGGCGCCTTCCTTGGCGTAGTACTCGGCCTGGGCCTGCCCCTCGGTCTCGGTCTCGGGGGAGATCGCCCCCGCCGCCAGCGGGTGCTTCCTGAGCTGCACGAGCAGCGGCTCCCACACGGTGACGACGACGGTCGGCTGGGCGGCCAGGTGCTTGGCGGCGAACTCGATGGCGCTGCGCGAGTCGGCCGAGCCGTCGTAGGCGATCAGGATGGTCATGGCGTTCTCCCCTTTGCTTCAGTCATCGGGTAAAGCGCCCCGATGATCGATCGCCATCCCCTCCGCGCTGTCTGGTTTGTCACACCTTGACCGGGCTTTCACGTCTCAGTGCTGAGCCATGTCCACGAAACGGCTGTAGTGACCCTGGAAGGCCACGGTCACCGTGGCGGTGGGGCCGTTACGGTGCTTGGCCACGATCAGGTCGGCCTCACCGGCCCGGGGGGACTCCCGCTCGTAGGCGTCCTCGCGATGCAACAGGATGACCATGTCGGCGTCCTGTTCGATGCTGTTGTGCACCGCGATGCCGTTGGCGACGAAGTTGTGCGTGCCGAGGACCGTGGCGTCGAACACCGGCTGATCGCCCAGGCTCTCGATCGATGCGACCTCGTCCCAGAACACGTCGTTCGTCGCCAGCATCTCCATGTCGGCGTCGTCGAGGATCGAAGCCACCTTGCCCAGACGTTCCCGGCTCGGCGCGTGCTTCCACAACGTGCTGCCGCAGAACTGGGTGCCGAGCCGGGCGGAGAACTCCCGGTGAGTCATGCCGCGCTCCGACAGCACGCCGCGCACGCGGTCCCAGATCTCGCGGGGAACCGTGTCCAGATTGGTGTTGCCCTTGATCTCCCGCAGCCGGCCCGCGGACGCGTCCGCCTGCGCCGACCGCTCGCCGTGCACGCCCACCTCGTCCAGGAACCGCAGCTGGTTCTCGGCACCGTAGACGACCAACTGGTATCCGGGCCTGTGGCCGTCCTTCCGCACCTCCTTCACGCGGGTCATCACGTTGAACCGGAGGAGCAGCCGAGCCACGTCGTCGACCAGCCTGCGGCTCGTCGAGGCGTAGTAGATCCTCGACTGACCGCTCTTCGCGTCCCACCACACACAGCCATCGGTGGCCCACAGGTGCCGCAGGAACAGCGCGATCTGCTTCTTGGGCAGGGAGAAGACTCCATCAGGGACGAACTTCTCATGGCTCCGCAACCCGAAGAGCCCCAAGCCGTCCAGCCAGGCGGCGACGGGGTTGCGCCTGCCGTGAGTCAGCCGGTGGGGAGCCGGCAACCTCAAGGTGGTGACCCGTGCGGCAGCGTACTCATCGCGGACGGCACTGATCCCGAAGTGCTCGGCCGCCCGCGTCACCGCCGTCAGGCAGGCCTCGTCCGTGCTCGCGTAGCGGATCGGCTGACGCTTGACGAAGGAGCCGTCGCCGATCATGTGCGCGAGCAGCACGATCTCCGCCTCCGGCCACTCCTGGAGGCCCTGCGGGGCCGGAACGTGGCGTGGGACCGCCAGCCGGGACCCGGTGGTCAGCTCACCCAGCGGCCGCCAGCCGTCGTAGGTCAGGAAGGGGTGGTTCGCGGTGGCCTCGATCTCACGGCCGGAGCGCAGACGCAGGCGGAAGACCTCCTTGATCCCGCTCGGGAAGGCGTGTGTCATCGTGCGCGGCACGAGCCGCAGCCGTTCGTCGAGCGACCACACCGGGATGTCGCGCGCGCCGCTCTCCAGCAGTTCGCCGATCGAGACCTCGGCGCCGGTGTCGGCGCGCAGGATGCGGGTGGCGGCGGTCAGGCAGCCCGACTCGCGAAGGTCGCTGACCGCGGGGCGCTTGTCCGTACGCTGCTCGGGGCCTCGGTTGAGCTGGGAGATCGCGATGACCGGCACCTCCAGCTCCTTGGCCAGCAGCTTGATCGCACGGGAGATCTCCGAGACCTCGTTCTGGCGGCTCTCGGTCTTCTTCGGCGAGCTCATGAGCTGGAGGTAGTCGATGACCACGAACCGCAGGTCGTTGCGCTGTTTGAGGCGCCGGCACTTGGCCCGGATCTCCATCATCGACATGTTGGGCGAGTCGTCGATGAACAGCGGCGCCTCGGCCACCTCGCTCATCCTGCGCGCGAGGCGCGTCCAGTCGTCGTCGCCCATCATGCCCGAGCGCATGGCGTGCAGGGCGACCCTGGCCTCGGCGGACAGCAGACGCATGGTGATCTCGTTACGGGACATCTCCAGCGAGAAGATGACGGTGGTCATTCCATGCTTGATCGCCGCAGAACGTGCGAAATCTAGACCAAGGGTACTTTTGCCGATGGCCGGGCGGGCGGCCACGACGATCATCTGGCCTGGGTGGAGGCCGTTGGTGAGCTGGTCGAGGTCCTGGAAGCCGGTCGGGACGCCGACCATCTGGCCGCCGCGGCTGCCGATGGCCTCCAGTTCGTCGAGGGCGCCCGGCATGATGTCGGCCAGCGGCGCGTAGTCTTCCGACGTGCGGCGCTCGGTGACCTTGTAGATCTCCGCCTGGGCGCGGTCGACGAGGTCGTCGACCTCCTCGTTCTGGCCGCCGTAGCCGAAGGAGACGATGCGGGTGCCGGCCTCGATGAGGCGGCGCAGGATCGCCTGCTCGCGCACGATCTTGGCGTAGTAGCCGGCGTTGGCGGCCGTGGGGACGACCGCCGTGAGCGTGTGCAGGTAGGCTGCGCCGCCCACCCGGGCCATCTCGCCGCGTTTCTGCAGCTCGTCGAAGACGGTGACGGCGTCGGCGGGCTCGCCGCGGCCGTAGAGGTCGGTGATGACGTCGTAGACCATCTGGTGGGCGGGCCGGTAGAAGTCGTCGGACCGCAGGATCTCGACGACGTCGGCGATGGCGTCCTTCGACAGCAGCATGCCGCCGAGCACCGACTGCTCGGCCTCGATGTTGTGCGGCGGGGTGCGCTCGAAACCGGGGCCTCCGCCGCCCTCTTCGTCAATGCTCACCGCGCCCCCTCGAACAACCTCGCAGGCGGTCGCCACCCCCACTTGTAGCCGACCGGTGTGACAGTTTCGCTCGTTCGGCGCGTGAGGGCAACGCGGCCTGTGGACAACGCTGTGGGTGAGCTGTGCACTATCGCGCCCAGGGTGTGAAAGCTCTGTGGACGAGCCTGGGGATAACTCTTTCGGATATGCACCGATCATCGTCTGACCTGGGCAAACAGTGTCCACCGACTGTGGAGGAAAGAAAGTTGGCCCGACACGCCGTGTAATGGCCATAATAGACAAATGCCCATTACACCCCGGGACCGGGAGATTCTGCGGCTCGCGCTGCCCGCGTTCGGCGCGCTGGTCGCCGAGCCGCTCTTCCTGCTCGCCGACTACGCCATCGTCGGCCACGGCCTCGGCACCACGGCGGTGGGCGCGCTGGGCGTGGCGGGGGCCGTCCTGGCGACGCTGGTGAACCTCTGCGTCTTCCTGGCGTACGGCACGACGGCGTCCGTGGCGCGGCAGAGCGGCGCCGGCAACCACGGGCGGGCCATGCGCAACGGCGTGGACGGCATCTGGCTCGCCCTGGCCATCGGCGTCGCGCTCATCGCCCTGGGCTGGCCGCTCGCGCCGGCCATGGTGGACCTGTTCGGCGCCGGTCCCGACCAGGCCGCGCTGGCCGTGACGTACCTGCGGATCAGCCTGCTCGGCGCGCCCGGCATGCTGGTCGTGCTGGCCGGCACCGGGGTGCTGCGCGGCCTTCAGGACACCGTCACGCCGCTGGTGGTGGCCGTGGGCTCGTTCGCGCTGAACGCGGCGCTGAACGCCTGGTTCGTGCTCGGGCTGGATTGGGGCATCGCCGGGTCCGCCTGGGGCACCACGCTGGCCCAGACGCTGGGCGCGGCCGTCTACCTGGTCGTGGTGGTCCGGGGCGCGCGACGGCTCGGCACGCCGCTCCTGCCCGACCTGGCGGGCGTCCGGCAGGCCGGTACGGCCGGTTTCGCCCTGCTCATCCGTACGGTCTGCCTGCGGATCGTGCTCATCGTGGGCACGGTGGTCGCCACCAGGATGGGCCAGGCCGAACTGGCCGCGTACGCCATCGCCGGCCAGGTGTGGAACCTGATGGCCTTCGCCCTGGACGCGATCGCGATCGCCGGCCAGGCCATCACCGGACGCTCGCTGGGCGCCGGTGACACGGTCGCCACCAGGGCCGCGACCAGGCGGATGATGCAGTGGGGCCTGTGGTCGGGCCTGGCGCTCGGCGTGGTGGTCGTGGCGGCCAGGCCGCTGCTGCCCGGGCTGTTCGGCGCCGACCCGGCCGTGACCGGCGAGCTGCTGGCCGTGTTGTGGCCGGTCGCGCTGTTCCAGCCGATCTGCGGCGTGGTGTTCGTGCTCGACGGCGTGCTCATCGGCGCGGGCGACCAGCGCTACCTGGCCTGGGCCGGGGTGTGGACGACGCTGGCGTACCTGCCGGCGGCGTTCCTGGCCGCCGGGTTCGGCGTGGTCGCGCTCTGGTGCGCGCTCGGGGTGTGGATGATCGCCCGGTTGATCACCCTCGGGCGGCGCGCGGCCGGCACGGCCTGGCTGGTGACCGGCGCGTAGCCGATCCGACCGGCCGCATTACCGCTTCGGACGCCCGGACGCCGGGTCACCGTAATCGTCCTGTGCTTGCCGTTGTCCAAGTGGTGAGACAGAGTGGGCGAGTTCCCTGAGCGGGGTGTTCCGTGTCCACGATTCTTCGACGACTGCCACCGTCAGAGGCGACCGGGTTACGCACCGGCGCCCGGCACAGCCTGTCCGAGGTCTACCGCCCGGCCGACCTCGTCGTTCTCGGTCTCGGTGTGATCATCGGCGCCGGCATCTTCAGCATCGCCGGCGAGCAGGCCCACACCATGGCCGGTCCCGGCGTGATCCTCTCGTTCATGATCGCCGGTATCGCGTGCCTGCTCGCCTGCCTGTGCTACGCCGAGCTGTCGTCCACGATGCCGACGTCGGGCAGCGCCTACACCTTCACGTACGTCATCTTCGGCGAGGTCTGGGCCTGGATCATCGGCTGGGCGCTGATCCTGGAGCTGCAGTTCGCCGCCGCGGTGGTGGCCAGGGCGTGGGCGTCCATCGCGGTCAAGGCGGTCGCCGACTTCGGCGTACGGGTGCCGCAAGGCGTGGACGACGTGCTCGTCCTGGTCATCCTGGTGCTGCTCACGGGCATCGTGGCCCTCGGCGCGCGGGTGGGGCTCCGGGCACTGTGGATCATGGTGTCGGCCAAGCTGCTGGCCATCGGGGCGGTCATCGTCGTGGGCCTGACCCACATCGACGTGGCCAACTACGGCGACTTCTACGTCGAGCCCAAGGCCCTGCCCGTCCGCCCGCAGACCGTCATCGAGGTCTTCGCCGGGCACGGCATGGCCTTCGGCTGGTTCGGCGTCTTCGCCGCGGCCTCGGCGATCGCGTTCGCCTACATCGGCTTCGACATCGTCGCGACCTCGGCCGAGGAGAGCGTCAACGCGCCGAAGTCCGTGCCCAAGGGCATGATCCGCAGCCTGGTGATCGCCACGGTCATCTATCTGGCGGTCGCGCTGGTCATGGTGGGCATGGTGTCGTACACGAAGATCAGCGGGGACGCGCCGCTGTCCAGCGCGTTCCGGGCCGTGGGCGTGGACTGGATGGTGCACGTCATCGACGCGGGGGCGGTGCTCGGGCTGACCACCGTGATCCTGGTGCTGATCGTGGGTCAGACGCGGGTGCTGTTCTCGATGGCCCGCGACGGGCTGATCCCGCGCGGCCTGGCCACGGTCAGCCGCAAGTACCACACGCCGTCGCGGGTGACGCTGGTGATCGGGTGCATCGCGATCGTGCTTGCCGAGTTCGTCCCGGTGCTCACCATGCAGGAACTGGTCGTCATCGGGACGTTGTTCGCGTTCCTGTTCGTGGCGGCGGGCGTGATCGTGATGCGGCGGCGCATGCCGCACCTGGAACGCGGCTTCCGCGTGCCGCTCTCGCCGCTGCTGCCCGCGCTGTCGCTGGTCGCCACGCTGTGGCTGATGCTCAACCTGCGCCTGCTCACCTGGGCGTGGTTCGTCCTGTGGATGGCCTTCGGCCTGCTGGTCTACCTCCTGTACGGCCGCCGCAACAGCCTGCTGGCCGCCCCGCGGGAGGCCCCGGCCGAACCCGGCCGGGGCCGCCACCGCCGCTAGAGGCGTCCGGATTCGAGCACGCTGCGCAGGAACTCCCTGGTGCGCGGCTGCTCCGGCGCGGCGAAGATCTTCTCCGGCGGGCCCTTCTCCACCAGCACCCCGCCGTCGAGGAAGCACACGGTGTCGGAGATGTCGCGGCAGAAGCTCATCTCGTGGGTCGTGAGGATCATCGTCATCCCCGACTCCTTGAGCTCCCTGACGATCCCCAGCACCTCCACCACCAGCTGGGGGTCGAGCGCCGAGGTGACCTCGTCGAGCAGCATCAGCCTGGGCTGCATGGCCAGCGCCCTGATGACCGCCACCCGCTGCTGCTGCCCGCCCGAGAGCTGGTCGGGGTACGCGCCGGCCTTGGCCGCCAGCCCGAACCTGGCCAGCAGCTCGTGCGCCTGCTCCTCGGCCTGTTCCTTGGACGTCCTGAGCACCCGCCGGGGCGCGAGCGTGATGTTGTCGAGCACGCTCATGTGCGGGAACAGGTTGAACGCCTGGAAGACGATGCCGAGCCGCTTGCGCACGTCGTCGACGTCCACGCGGGGGTCGGTGATCTCCTGGCCGTCGAGGTGGATGGCGCCGTCGTCCACGGTCTCCAGCAGGTTCACGCAGCGCAGGAGGGTGGACTTGCCCGACCCGGACGCGCCGATCAGGCTGACGACCTCGTGCGGCTGCACCTCAAGGTCGATCCCGCGCAGCACGCTGTGGCCGTGGAAGTTCTTCCACACCCCTTCGATGGTCAGCAGGCTCATGCGCCACGCCTCCTGCGCGTACGGGCGGCCAGATGGTCGGTGAACCTGGCCATCGGGATCGTGAGCAGGATGAACACCAGCGAGGCGACCAGGTAGGGGGTGTAGTTGAACTTGCTCTGGACGATGATCTGCGCCTGCCTGAGCGCCTCCAGCGGCCCGATGGTGGCCACCAGCGCCGTGTCCTTCTGCAGCGAGACGAAGTCGTTGAGCAGCGGCGGCACGACCCGGCGGGTGGCCTGCGGAAGCACCACGAACCGCATGGCCTTGAAGTGGCTCAGGCCCAGCGAGCGGGCGGCGGCGATCTGGCTCGGATGCACCGACTCGATGCCGGAGCGGAACACCTCGGCCACGTACGCGCCGTACGACAGCGTCAGCGCGATCACGCCCAGCGTCGCCAGGTCGGTCGGGATGCCCTGCAACCGCAGCGCGGGCAGCCCGAACCCGACGAGGTAGATGACCAGGAGCGTCGGCACGCCGCGGAAGACGTCGGTGTAGAGCGTGGCCAGGGCCCTGATCGGGAAGAACGCGGGCGCGGTGATGCCCCTGGCCAGCGCCACCAGCAGCCCGACGATCAGGATCAGCGGCTCGGCGATCAGGAACATCTTGACGTTGAGCAGGAACCCTTCCAGCACCTTGGGCAGCGCGGCGACGAACCACTCGGGAGAGAAGAACGCCTCCCGGACCCGGGGCCAGCCGGGCGAGTTCGTGGCCAGGACGGCGACCAGGACGATGAACACGATCGTCGAGGCCGTCGCGATCGAGGCCGAGCGGCGCGCCCGCGACCTGCGGACGCGCTCGCGCTCCAGCTGACGCTGCGAGGGGACGTGCTCGCTCACGGGCTTACTGGTCGGGCTCACGACAGTTCGGGCGCGCCCGCCGCCGAGCCCAGCCACTCCTGCTCGATCTTCGCCAGCTCACCCTTCGACTTCAGCGAGTCGACGGCCTTGTCGACGCAGGGCTTGAGCGCGCTGCCCTTCTCCATGACCAGCCCGAACTCCTCCGGCGTGCCGCCGGTCGAGCTGAACTGGCCGACGATCTTGGAGTTCTCCACCTGGGCGGCCGTCACGTAGAACGCGGTGGGCAGGTCGACGGCGATCGCGTCCACCTGCTTGTTCTTCAGCGCGTTCACGGCGTCGACCTGGTCGTTGTAGACGTTGGGCTCGGCGGACGGCTTGATCACGTCCTTGACGCCGGCCAGCGACGTGGTGCCCACCTGGACGCCGAACTTGGCGTCCTTGAGCTCGGCCAGGCTCTTGGCCTCGGCGAACTTGCTGCCCTTGATCGCCACGACGGCCTGCTTGACCGTGTAGTACCCCTTGCTGAAGTCGACCGCCTTGGCACGGTCGGGGTTGATCGAGACCTGGTTGACGTCGAAGTCGAACTGCTTGGCGCCGGGCGCGAACGCGGAGTCGAACTTGACCGTGCTCCACTCCACCTCGGTCCGGTCGAAGCCGAGCTCACCGGCCACCGCGAACGCCACCGCGCTCTCGAACCCCTGGCCGTTGCTGGGGTCGTCGTCCTTGAACCACGGCTCGTAGGCCGGCTTGTCGGTGCCGACGGTCAGCTTGCCGCCGTTGACGAGCTTGAGCTGGTCCTTGGCGCAGGCGTCGGCCGCCGCGGAGCCGGTCGGGGCGGAACCGGTCGCCGTGGCGGCCGGTTGGTCGGCCGGGGCACATGCGACGGCCCCTACCGCGAGCACACCGATCGCAAGCAGCATCGTGGAACGGGCCATGGCAGAGCCTCCAGGGGGAAACACACACAAAGAACGCAGGCATTCTACGCGGCCCCCATAGAGATGAAGTGCGCAGGTCACCAGGCCAGCCGGTCCCGCAGGGGAACGCGCCACCGTGGCAGCCGGTCCCCCGGAACGCGAAAAAGCCCCCCTCCTGACGGAGAGGGGCTTGATCAGCAGTCGTCAGCCGGCCACGACGTCGACGTCGACGGACGCCGACACCTCGGGGTGGAGCTTGACGGTGATCTTGTGCGACCCGACGCTCTTGATCGGGTTGCGGATCTCGATGCGACGGCGGTCGAGGATCGGGCCGCCGGCCGCCTTGACGGCGTCGGCGATGTCGCCCGTGGTGATCGAGCCGAACAGCCGGCCCGACTCGCCCGCGCGGGTGGACAGCCGCACGCGCAGGGCGCCGAGCTGGCCGGCGACCTCCTTGGCGGTGCCGAGGTCGCGGATCTCGCGAGCGTCGCGAGCCTTCTTGATGGTCTCGATCTGGCGCTCGGCGCCACGCGTCCAGCGCATGGCGTAGCCGCGCGGGATGAGGTAGTTACGGCCGTAGCCGTCCTTGACCTCGACGACGTCGCCAGGGGCGCCGAGGCCGGAGACCTCGTTGGTGAGGATGAGCTTCATGTCGACAGACCTCCTTAGCGCGCGGTGCTCGTGTAAGGCAGCAGAGCCACCTCACGGGCGTTCTTGATCGCGGTCGCCACGTCGCGCTGGTGCTGGGTGCAGTTGCCCGTCACCCGGCGCGCACGGATCTTGCCGCGGTCGGAGATGAACTTCCGCAGCAGCGCCGTGTCCTTGTAGTCGACGTATGAGATCTTGTCGTGGCAGAACAGGCAAACCTTCTTCTTGGGCTTGCGCAGTGCCGGCTTAGCCATCGTGGTGCTCCTCTCAGAGCCCCGCCTTTCGGGCGGGAATGGACTCGGGCTTGTGGACAGGTGTTAGAAAGGCGGTTCGTCGCTGAAGTCGTTGCCGCCGCCGAAGCCGCCGCCCTGGTTGCCGCCACCGCCGCCGCCGAAGCCGCCGCCACCGCCCTGGTAGCCGCCGCCCTGGGGCGGGGCGGGCGAGGCAGAGGCCCACGGGTCGTCGGCGGGACCGCCGCCGAAGCCGCCGCCACCGCCGCCACCCTGGCGGGTGGTGCGGTTGACCTTGGCCGTGGCGTTGCGCAGGGACGGGCCGACCTCGTCGACCTCGACCTCATAGACCGTGCGCTTCTCGCCTTCCTTGGTCTCGTAAGACCGTTGCTTGAGCCGCCCCTGCACGATGACCCGCATGCCGCGCTGGAGGCTCTCGGCGGCGTTCTCCGCCGCCTGCCGCCACACGTTGCAGGTCAGGAAGAGGCTTTCGCCATCCTTCCACTCGTTGGTCTGGCGATCCATGAACCGCGGAGTGGACGCGATGCGGAATCGAGCCACCGCTTGACCCGTCGGGGTGAAGCGCAGCTCCGGGTCGTCGACAAGATTGCCGACGATGGTGATTACGGTGTCGCCTGCTGCCATGGCTAGCGCTCGCCTTCCTGCACGCCTTCGCTTGGGTTACGGCTCAGAGTACGGGTGCTCTCCGACAAAAAGCCGGTGGTCGTCAACAAGAAACCCGCTCGTTGGGCCGCCTCCCGGAGGGACGGCCCGCTTCGCGGCTTTCCTGTGGCTAGTGCACGTCCGGGCGCAGGACCTTGGTGCGCAGAATGCCCTCGTTGAGGTTCATCTGGCGGTCGAGCTCCTTGACCGTCGCGGGCTCCGCGGACAGGTCGATGACGGCGTAGATGCCTTCCGACTTCTTGTCGATGTCGTAGGCGAGACGGCGACGGCCCCAGACGTCGACCTTCTCCACGGTGCCGCCGTCGTTGCGGACCACGGTGAGGAACTGGTCGAGGGACGGCGCGACAGTGCGCTCATCGAGCGAAGGGTCCAGAATGACCATTACTTCGTAACGACGCATGCGGGACTCCAACCTCCTCTGGACTTTTGCGGTCACGACACTCTGCCGTGACAGGAGGACGCTGACGTCAGGCCGCGGCGCCCCATTTCGGCGCCCCGGGGCGATGGGTCACCCATCACAACGCAGCGCTGCCCAGGTTACCAGCCACGAGTAGGTGGGAAGGCCTGTAGGAAACCAAGGGGGTGGCGGCTGTGCCACATGTGCTTCATCCCTCAGAGAGGGAGCGGTTCAGGCTCACGCTCAACACCGACGGACGCTCTCACCCGGTGGAGAACGGCCTGGCGATCGCGACACTGGTGTGCGGGCTCGTGGCGTTCGTCGCCGCGTTCTTCCCCGCCGCCCACGTGATCTCGTCCTGGATCGGCACGCTCGGTTTCGGGACCGGGCTCTACTCGCAGTACATCTCGGTGACCACGCCGCAGCGCTCGGTCAACATCGTCGGCCTGGTGGCCTCGTTCGTGGGGGCCGTGCTCGGCATCGCCCACGGCGGCTTCCTGCCGCATCCTTGACGGGCCTCTCGCCCGGCCTACGGCCCCGGTGACGCCGGGGCCGTCGGGTATATGTGACTCACCTGCCGATGTGCAGGTCGATGCCGAGCAGTACCAGGAACCACAGGAACACCGCGAGCAGAGCCTCGGCGACGTCCCGGAGGAGACCCGGGGTGATGTAGTCGTAGATCCAGGCGACGTAGATTCCGACGATCACGTAGACCAATAAGATCAGCGCCCGCAGCCGCCAGCGTGTCATGTGCGCTCTCCTCGGGGGTAGGGGGTGCCGGGCGTCTTCCCGGAGGCGGTTCCGCCAAACGGATAAGCTCCTTGACATGGTGCGTATCGGAGCTCACGTCGACCAGGACGATCCCGCCGCTCACGCCGAACGGGTCGGGGCGGAGGTCGTGCAGTTCTTCCTCGGCGACCCGCAGGGCTACGCCAAGCCGGTGCTGCCGGACAAGCCGGTCGAGGGCGTCGACGTCTACATCCACGCCCCCTACCTGATCAACGTCGCCACGACGAACAACCGCATCAGGATCCCCAGCCGCAAGCTGCTCGAACAGCACCTCAAGGCGGCCGCGGGGCTCGGCGCCAAGGGCCTGGTCGTGCACGGCGGCCACGTCAACAAGAGCGACGACCCGCAGGTGGGCTTCGACAACTGGCGCAAGGTGTTCGAGCGCATGGAGTGCCCGATCCCCGTGCTCATCGAGAACACCGCGGGCGGCGGCAACGCCATGGCCCGCAAGCTGGAGCGCATCGCCCGTCTGTGGGACGCGCTCGACGGCTTCGACGTGGGCTTCTGCCTCGACACCTGTCACGCGCACGCGGGCGGCGAGGAGCTGGTCGACCTGGTCGAGCGGGTCAAGGCGATCACCGGCCGGATCGACCTCGTCCACTGCAACGACTCGCGCGACGACTTCGACTCCGGCGCCGACCGGCACGCGAACCTGGGTCAGGGGAAGATCGACCCGGAGCTGATCCTGGCGGTCTGCCGCGCGGCGGGCGCCCCGGTCGTGGTGGAGACGCCGGGCGAGGGCCAGGCCGACGACATCGCGTTCCTGCGCAAGAACCTCTGAACGTCTCCCGACCGAAAACACACAGCCTGTGGATAACTTCCCTGGATTACCGAGGCGAAGAAACGGGTAGAGACTTCAGCCCGCCCAGGCGCCCGTGAGGAAGCGGGCCGCGTTCAGGTACATGAGCGGCCCGCAGATCACCGCGTACAGCACGATCACCCACGGCTTCCTGGTCGCGACCTTGGCGACCAGGACCCACAGCGGGAACCACAGCAGCAGCGAGCGCGGGATCGACAGGTAGTACGCCGAGGTCATCAGCGCCGCCGCCTGCAACCCGCAGTAGACGGCCTCGCTCCACCTGCGCAGCGCCAGCAGCCATACCAGCACGCCCACCGCCAGCACGGCCCCGGCGATCTCCATGCGGAAGGCCACCGCGAAGTCGTCGGTGCCCATGGCCGAGTTCCACGTCGTGCGCCACGCCTCCCAGGGCCAGACGAAGTCGCGTCCCCAGCCGGCCTCCTGCGCGTGCTTCCACGCCAGCCAGTCGCCCGAGCGCCGGTAGTGGTAGAAGGAGTACGCCGCCAGCGGCAGGAACGGCACCGCCAGCCAGCCGGCCCGCCGCCACGACTCCCTGCTCCTGACGAACTCCACCGCCAGCGCGACCGCCAGGAACAGGCCGGTGATCCGCACGCACGACGCCCCGGCCGCCAGCAGGACGGCCTGCGGCCAGCGTCCGAGCCGGGCGGCCAGCCACGCGGGGATCGCGAAGGCCAGGAACAGCGACTCGCTGTAGCCCGCCGCCAGGAACACGGCCATCGGGAACAGCAGCAGCGCCAGCACCGCCATCCAGCCGGTCGCGCCCTCGAACTCGGCCAGCCGGGCCAGGGCGACCATGGCCACCGCCCCGGCGACCAGCGAGATCAGCAGCCCGCAGATCGCCCAGTCGGGCACCACGAGATGCACCGCGCGCAGCACGACCGGCAGGCCGGGGAAGAACGCGGGCAGGCCGTCGTCGGGTGGTTTGCCCGGTTCGCCGTCGTAGCCGTACTGGGCGATGGTGACGAACAGGCCGGCGTCCCATTGGCGCCACTTGCCGGCGTACTCGGCCAGGGTCAGGCCGAGCAGCGTGGACAGCAGGAGCCCGGCCCGCGATCCGAGCCACAGCAGCAGCGCGTCCCGAGCGGCCGAGCGGGTGATCATCGTGTCTTCAGCACGAACCGGTCGGGGGCGTCGTCGAACACCCCGCCCGCCTGGTCGTCGACGCCGTCCTGGCGCACCACGTCCCGGTCCGGACGCAGGATGTCACGGACGACGAACGCCATCATGATCCCGATGGTGATGACCCGTCCCCAGACGGCGGTGAAGTACGTGTTGTCCCCGATGCCCAGGTCGTCCCTGCTGAGCGGGGGCTGGGCGAGCAGGTAGAGCCAGATCGCCGCGAAGTACCAGACCTCGGCGAGCTGCCACAACGCCAGCGGCTTCCACCTGGGCCTGGCCAGCACCGCGAACGGCACCAGCCACAACACGAACTGCGGCGACCACACCTTGTTCGTCATCATGAAGGCGGCCAGGGCGAGGAAGCAGAGCTGCGCCAGCCGGGGCCGGCGCGGCGCGGTGAGCGCGAGCACGGCGATGCCCAGGCAGAGCGCGGCCAGCGTCACCATGCCGAGGGTGCTGACGTCGGCCTCGCCCAGGACCCCCCAGCCCTTGCGCTGGAAGAACAGCCACGGAGAGCCCCAGTCGATCCCGCGTTCCTGGGAGAAGACGTAGAACCGGCGCCAGCCGTCCCAGGCGAAGACCATGAAGGGCACGTTCACCACGAGCCAGGCCCCCGCGGCCGACCCCAGCGTCACCAGGAACGGCCGCCAGCGCGCGGTCCGCAGCGTGAGCAGGAACAGCGCGCCGAGGAACATCAGCGGGTAGAACTTGGTCGCGATCGCCAGCCCGAGCAGCACGCCCGCGAGCACCTGCCGCCTGCGCGCCCAGGCCAGCAGCATGCCCATCGACAGCGCGCCGGCGACCAGGTCCCAGTTGATGTACGCGGCCAGGATCACGGCGGGCGAGATCGCGTACCACAACGCGTCCCACCGGCGGGTGGGCCCGGCCACCGCCGCCATCAGCAGGACGCCGGCCACCAGGCAGACGCCGAGCAGCAGGACCGTGAGGTCGTAGAACCGGACGGCCTGCGCGACCTGGTCGAGCTCCAGCTTCCGCGAGATCCAGGCGATGACCTGCATCACCTCGCCGAGCACCACGGGGTACTCGACCTGCTTGTCGAACGGCACGTCGGCGAAGTACGGGTTCTGGGTCGCGAGCTGCCGGTCGAAGTACAGCGGGTAGATGTCGGTGTAACAGAAGTTCGTGTACGTCTGGACCTGGTCGTTCCATCCACCGGTCCGGCACGGCAGCCGCACGACGTAGCCGAGGACGGCCCCCAGGGCGGCGATCAGCCCCAGGGGCAGGTACGGCACGGCACGCGCCGCCAGCGGGACGCGTGCCTCGGTCGTGGTCACCACTCCTCGTGTCGGGCGCTCATCTGCGAGGTTCCCGTCGGCCGGGAGTCGGGCACCTTGCCGCCTCCGCCGCCGCTCAGGATGCCGTGGTCGTCGGCCTCGGGGATGCCGGTGTCCTGGGAGTCGTCGGTGACGTCACCGCTGTCGTCGTTGCACGGCGCGACCAGGCAGTTCTGGTCGCTGCCGTCGTCGAAGGGGTTGTCCGAGCCGTCGTCGAACGGGTTCGTGGCGGTCGGCGTCGGCGTCGGCACCGGGCGCTCCACGATGTTCTCCGGCAGGCCGATGTCGGCCTTCTGCGGGAACTGCTCGATCGGCTTGCCCTCGTGGGCGGCGAGCATGAACCGCCGCCAGGTCGCGGTGGGCGGGCCGGCGCCCTCGAAGCCGAGCGAGACCTCCTTGGCCGTGGTGTACGGGTTGTCCGTGTTGTACTTCTTGTGCGGCTTGCCGCCGGGAGTCTCCGGGCAGTTGGAATGCATGGGCTGGACGATCTTGCCCGTCTTGGTCACGCACTGCTCGCGGTAGAACCCGACGGCCGTGGAGATCTGCGGGGTGTAACCGACGAACCAGGCTTCCTTCTCGTCGTTGTTGGTGCCGGTCTTGCCGGCCGCGGGCCGGTTGCCGAGGCCCTGACCGGCGGCGGTGCCGCTCCTCAGCACCTCCTGCATTGCGGTCGTCGCGTCGGCGGCCACCTCGGCGTCGATGACCCTGGTCGAGGTGCGCTGCTCGGGGTAGACGACCTGGCCGTTCAGCTTGACGTCCTGGACCACGTGGTACTTGGTGTACTTGCCGCCGTTGGCGAAGATCGCATACCCGGCGGCCTGCTCGACCGGCTTCACCAGGGCGCTGCCGATGGCGAACTGGAACTGGTGGTCCTTGACGTCCTGGTCCATGCGCCCCTTGTCGAACCCGGCGTTCTCCACGAGCTCCTTCACCTCGTCGAGCTTCCTGGGCAGCTTGTACGCCATCGACACGTACGCGGTGTTGACGGACTGGGCCGTGGCCTTGACCACGTCGACGGCCTGGCCGACGTTGTGGCTGTTGCGGAAGCCGCCGTCCTGCTGACCCGGGATGACCTTCGGCACGGTCTGGTTGCCCGGCACGTAGCTCTTGAGCGAGTAACCGGCCTGCAGCCAGGCCGCCAGCACGTACGGCTTGAACGCCGACGCGGCCTGCTTCTTGGCGTCGAAGGGCTCGTTGAACGGGTCGGTGAGGAAGTTCGAGCCGCCGTAGAAGGCCAGGACGCGGCCGTTCCTCGGGTCGACGGCCGCCAGCCCGGCGTGGTACTCCTTCGACCTGGTCGCCAGCTCGGTCTCCACCGCCGTCTTGGCGGCCTTCATGAGGTTCTCGTCGAAGGTCGAGGTGATCTGGTAGCCGCCGCTCCTGACCATGTCGGGGGTGAGCTTGCGCTGCTTCAGCTCCTCCAGCACCTGCGTGATCATGTAGCCGCGCAGGCCCGCGTAGACCTCCTTGGTCTCACCCTTGCGGATCTTCGGGAACTTCGCCTTCGCCGGCAGATCGCCGTACTTCTGGGGCCACTGCTCGGCCATGTACTTGATGGTCGTGCTCCACCGATCGCGCAGGCCGGGGTCGTCGGGGCCCCAGCTCGGGCGCTGGATGCGGGCGGCCAGGTAGGCGCCCTGCTCGGGGGTCAGGTCCTTGGCGTGCACGTTCTTGCCGAAGTACGCCTGCGAGGCGGCCTCGACGCCGTAGGCGAGGCCGAAGTTCACGGTGTTGAGGTAGCGGGCGAGGATCTCTTCCTTGGACAGCGACTGGTTGAGCTTGACCGCGACGAAGATCTCCTTGAGCTTGCGCTTGACGGAGACCTCCTGGCTGAGGCCGTCGTAGTAGCCGCGGGCCATCTGCTGGGTGATGGTCGAGGCGCCCTGGAGCTGCTGGCCGGTCGCGGTCATCCACACCGAACGGGCCATGCCCGAGAGGGAGACGCCGGAGTCCTCGTAGAACGTCTTGTTCTCGATGGCGACCGTGGCGTCCTTGACCGTCTCCGCCATCTTGTCGATGGTGACGGTCTGCCGGGGCACGCCGAGCTTGGCGAGGACCTTGCCGTTGCGGTAGTAGAGCGTGCTCTGCTGCGCCACCGCCGACGCCTGCGTGCCCTCGGGCACCGGCGTGAGGTTGTACGCGACCATGATCATGCCGAAGATGCCGGCCGCCAGCACGACCACGCTGGCCACGACGATCTTCCAGCTCGGCACGAACCGGCGCCAGCCGCCGCGCTTCCTGTCCGGCGGGCCGGGCGGCTCGGGGGGCTCGCCCTGCCCGCTCGCCCGGCGCGAGCGCCTGGGCGGCGCGTCGCTGACCATCGTCTCCTGGTTGCTCAGCGAACGCGTGTCCTGCCGGGCCCGGGAGCGGCCGCGCGGCGTCGGCTCCTCGCGCCCCTGGGGCGCCCCGCGCTGGGGCTGCGGCCCGGAGGCGGGGTCGCCGTACGGCTGCGCGGACATCGCGCCCGTCTGCTCGTACGCGGCTTCAGGACGACGCTGCTGCTGCGAGGCACCCCAATCGGAATCGCCGGTTTGGGGAGGAGAACCTGGGGGCACAGAACGGGATGAGTTGGAGCGACGGCGCCTTCCCGGGCGGGCCGTCCCCTCATTCATGCTGTTACTCACACGTCCTCGCATCGTCGTCGGATAAAAACGGCGTATGGGCGTGAGGTGACTCGCCGCCCTCGGTGTTCACGGTTGGCCGACGAGGTCTGGCGGTCCGTTGCCGAGGACGAACGAGACCGTCAGGTGGTTCCAGGAACAACCTTGGCAGACCTCGACGACGTACACCCGGAACTCATCGTAATCATGGGCCATTTCGACAAGCTCTGACGTGGCCTTTGCCTGACCGGCATGCCGTCCCAGCGAATCGCCGAAGACATAGGTCACGTTGGTGACGTTCTCCCTCTCGCACACCGGGCAGAGACGTTCGGTCGGCTCGCCGAACACGCGGGCCGCGCGAAGGAGGTACGGCTGTGCGTCACAGAGGTCCCCGCGCGAGGCACGGCCCACCTCCAGGGAACGGACCGCTGCCCGCTTGGCGAGGCCGTAGTCCACCACCCTCCGCTGTGACCACATGAGCGCCAGACTACGGCGTTTTACCGAATCATCCCAACGGCTTGGCAAATCCTTTGATTGCGGCCTTATAGCGAATCGACGTATCCTCTGGATGTATCGACTCGATACATCGGCGCGAGAGGGGGCGGTTCCAGTGGCCAGCGGACAAGGCAGAGTTCTGGAGCTAGCCGTGCTCGGGTCGCTGCACGAACAGCCGCTACACGGCTATGAGCTGCGCAAACGGCTCAACGCCCTGTTGGGCATGTTCCGTGCGTTCTCCTATGGATCGCTGTACCCCTGTCTGCGATCACTACTGGCCCAGGGCCTCATCGTGGAGGAGCAGCCCGCTCCCGCCACGATCGTCGGCGGCCGGTCGAAAATCGTCTACAAGCTCACCGCGGAGGGCAAGGAACGCCTCCAGGAGCTGCTGACCCAGGCGGGCCCGTCAGCCTGGGAGGACGAGAGCTTCGGTGTGCACTTCGCCTTCTTCAGGCACACGGAGGCCGAGGTGCGCCTGCGCATCCTCGAAGGCCGCCGCAGCCGCCTGGAGGAGCGCCTCGACAGCGTGCGCACGGCGCTGGCCCGTACCAGGGAGCGGCTCGACAGCTACACGCTGGAGCTGCAGCGCCATGGGCTCGAGTCGGTCGAACGCGAGGTGCGTTGGCTGAACGAGCTGATCGCCACGGAGCGGCGGGCCTCGGAAGGGCCCGAGAGAGATACCACGTCAACTGATGAGTAAGGGAGCGAGTGCGATGGGTTCGGTTCGCGTGGCCATTGTCGGCGTCGGCAACTGCGCGTCTTCGCTGGTCCAGGGCGTCCACTACTACAAGGATGCGGACCCGGCCGCACGAGTGCCGGGCCTGATGCACGTGAAATTCGGTGAGTACCACGTGGGTGACGTCGAGTTCGTCGCCGCCTTCGACGTGGACGCCAAGAAGGTCGGCCGCGACCTGTCCGAGGCGATCGTCGCCAGCGAGAACAACACCGTGAAGATCACCGATGTGCCGCCCACGGGGGTGACCGTGCTGCGCGGCCACACCTTCGACGGTCTGGGCGAGTTCTACCGCGAGATCATCGAGGAGTCCGACGAGGAACCCGTCGACGTGGTCAAGGTGCTCCGCGACAACCAGGTCGACGTGCTCGTGTCGTACCTGCCGGTGGGATCGGAGGAGGCCGACCGCTTCTACGCGCAGTGCGCCATCGACGCCAAGGTGGCGTTCGTCAACGCGCTGCCGGTCTTCATCGCCTCCGACCCCGAGTGGGCCGAGAAGTTCACCGAGGCCGGGGTGCCGATCGTCGGCGACGACATCAAGTCGCAGGTCGGCGCCACCATCACGCACCGCGTGCTGGCCAAGCTGTTCGAGGACCGCGGTGTCGAGCTGCTGCGCACGTACCAGCTCAACTTCGGCGGCAACATGGACTTCATGAACATGCTGGAGCGCAGCCGGCTCCAGTCGAAGAAGATCTCCAAGACGCAGTCGGTCACCTCGCAGATCCCGCACGAGATGGGCAAGGCCGACGTGCACATCGGCCCGTCGGACCACGTGCCGTGGCTCGACGACCGCAAGTGGGCGTACGTGCGCCTGGAGGGCCGCTCGTTCGGCGACACCCCGCTGAACCTGGAGTACAAGCTGGAGGTCTGGGACTCCCCCAACTCGGCCGGCATCATCATCGACGCCGTGCGCGCGGCCAAGATCGCTCTTGACCGGGGCATCGGCGGCCCGATCCTGTCGGCGTCGTCGTACTTCATGAAGTCGCCGCCGGAGCAGTACTCCGACGAGGAGGCCCGCGAGTACGTCGAGAAGTTCATCAGGGGCGAGGTCGAGCGCTGACCTGTGGGCCCCTCGCGGCCGCGGCTTCAGCCGCGCGCGGCGGGGGGCAGTTCGTCGTCGGAGGCGGGAGACCAGGTCATCGGGTCGGCGCCCAGCTCGCTGAGCAGCGGCACCTGTTCCCTGCACCACGGTGAGATCGCCAGCAGGCCGCTGCGCACGCCCTCGGCAAACTCCTTCCACGGCATCCAGCGCACCTCGCCCACCTCGTCGGGGTTGGGCGCCACCGGGGTGTCGACCGTGACGCGGTAGACCGGGCACAGCTCGTGCTCGACGATGCCGTTGCCCATGACGGCGCGGTAGGAGAAGCGGGGCAGCATGAGGTCGGCGCCGCCGGCATGCAGGCCCAGCTCGTAGGAGAGCCTGCGGATGACCGCCCGGCCGAGCGGCTCGCCCGGCAGCGGGTGGCCGCAGCAGCTGTTGGTCCAGACGCCGGGCCAGGTGAGCTTGTGGCTGGCCCGCCTGGTGAGCAGCACGCGGCCCTCGGGGTCGAAGACGTAGCTGGAGAAGGCTAGATGGAGCGGGGTCTCCCGGCCGTGCACCGACGTCTTGGGCGCGGTGCCGAGCGCGTGCCCCTCGCGGTCGACCAGCACAACGTGTTCCTCAGTGGTCACGCTTTGAAGCGTACGAGATCGCCATGCGCGTTCGGAACCCGCCCGGCCACCTCCGGCGCATCATATGCCGCGGTGCGCCCGGCTAGGCTGACGGGGTGTCATTCGTCGCCGATCTCCGCGTCGTCCTCCAAGGCCGTGACTTCCGACGGCTGTTCAGCACGCGGCTGGTCTCCCAGTTCTCCGACGGGATCTTCCAGTTCGGCGTCACGAACTTCGCCTTCTTCAGCCCCGAGAAGCAGACGACGGCCCTGGCGGTGGCCGCCGGCCTGGCCGTGCTGTTCCTGCCGTACAGCGTGCTCGGGCCGTTCGTCGGGGTGTTCATCGACCGGTGGTCGCGGCGGCAGATCCTGGTCATAGCGCCGTTCGTGCGCGGTGGACTGCTGCTGGTCGCGGCGGCGCTGGTCGCCTCCGACGCGCCCGATCCCGTCTTCTACGCGGCCGCGCTCGGCGTGCTCGGGGTCAACCGGTTCTTCCTGGCCGCGCTCGGCGCCTCGCTGCCGCACGTGGTGCCGTCCGACCGGCTGATGGCGGCCAACGCGGTGACGCCGACCTGCGGCACCGTGGTCACGTTCGTCGGCGCGGGCGTCGGGTTCCTGCTGCGCGAGGTGCTCGGCGACGGCGACCGGGGCATCGGGCTGCTGCTGGCCGTGTCCGGCGTGATGTTCGGGCTGAGCGCCCTGGTCGCCCGCACGATGGACCGCGCGCTGCTCGGCCCCTCCTACGACCCCGACCAGCCCCAGGCCCGCGAGGCCCTGCGGAACGTGGTCGTGGGCCTGGTCGACGGCGCCCGGCACCTGGCACGCCACCGCGAGGCAGCCGCCACCATGGGCGCGATGGCCGCCCACCGCTTCCTGTACGGCATGGCCACCGCCCTCGGCATCATCCTCTACCGCTACTACTTCACCGACGGCGACCCCGACGCCGCCCTGCGCGGGATCGGCCTGGTGGTGGCCGCCTCCGGCTTCGGCTACTTCCTCGCGGTGATCATCACCCCGTACGCGACCGAGCGGTTCGGCATCGGCACCTGGGTGGTCATCGCGCTGTCCTCGGCCGGCGTGCTGGCGGGCGCGCTGGTCCTGCCGTTCCAGACGTGGGGGCTGCCGGTGGCCGGCTTCGTGCTGGGCGTGGCCGGGCAGAGCGTCAAGATCTGCGCCGACACGACCGTCCAGCGCGACGTCGAGGACGCCTATCTCGGCCGTGCCTTCTCGCTCTACGACATGCTCTTCAACGGCATGTACGTGCTGGCCGCCGCGCTCTCGGCGGCGATCCTGCCGCCCAACGGCAAGTCGTACCTGGCCGTCGTGATCATCACGGTGGGCTACCCCCTTGCGGCGCTGGCCTACCGGATGGTCACGACGTCGTCGTCACGCTCCCAGGCCGTTTGACCGCGCCCAGTCGAGCAGCGCCTGGGTGGCCGCCTCCTTGCCGAGCACGCCCTTGTCCAGCCTGAGGTCGAGCAGGAACTTGTACGCCCGGCCCACCACGGGCCCGGGGCCCACGCCGAGCACGGCCTGGATCTCGTTGCCGTCGAGCTCGGGCCGGATCTTGGCCAGCTCCTCCTCCTCGGCGAGCCGGGCGATGCGCTCTTCGAGCTGGTCGTAGGTGCGCGACAGCGCCGCCGCCTTGCGCTTGTTGCGGGTGGTGCAGTCGGCCCTGGTCAGCTTGTGCAGCCGGCCGAGCAGGTGGCCGGCGTCGCGCACGTAGCGGCGCACGGCGCTGTCGGTCCACTCCCCCGTGCCGTAGCCGTGGAAGCGCAGGTGGAGCTCGACCAGCTGGGAGACGTCGGCCACGACGTCCTTGGGGAACCGCAGCTCGGTCATGCGCTTCTTGGTCATCTGCGCCCCGACGACCTCGTGGTGGTGGAACGACACCCGCCCGCCGGCCTCGTGGCGCCGGGTCTTGGGCTTGCCGATGTCGTGCATGATCGCGGCCCAGCGCAGGATCCGGTCGGGCTTGCCGTCCTCCTCCTGGGCGATGGCCTGGTCGAGGACGGTCAGGCTGTGCTCGTAGACGTCCTTGTGCCGGTGGTGCTCGTCGATCTCCAGGCGCAGCTTGGGCAGCTCGGGCAGCACGTGCGCGGCCAGGCCCGTCTCCACCAGCAGGCGCAGGCCCTCGCGCGGGTTGGCGCCGCAGAGCAGCTTGTCGAGCTCGTCGCGGATGCGCTCGGCCGAGACGATCTCGATGCGCTCGGCCATCGCGGTCATCGCCGCCAGGGCGGCCCGGTCGACGCCGAAGCCGAGCTGGGAGGCGAACCGGGCGGCCCTGAGCATGCGCAGCGGGTCGTCGGCGAACGAGCGCTCGGGGGTGCCGGGCGTGCGCAGCCGCTTGGCGCGCAGGTCGTCGAGGCCGCCATAGGGGTCGACGAACTCGTGGCCGGGCAGGCGCACCGCCATCGCGTTGACCGCGAAGTCGCGCCGCTCCAGGTCGGCCTCCAGCGTCTCGCCGTAGGCGACCTCGGGCTTGCGCGACTTGGGGTCGTAGGACTCGCTCCGGTACGTGGTGATCTCGATCAGCCAGTTGCCCTTGCGCAGGCCGACGGTGCCGAAGTCGATGCCGATCGTCCACACGGAGTCGGCCCAGTCCCTGACGACGTCGAGCACCCTGTGGGGGTTGGCGTCGGTGGTCAGGTCGAGGTCGTTGCCGACGCGGCCCAGCAGGATGTCGCGCACGGGGCCGCCGACGAGGGCCAGCTCGTGGCCGTGGTCGGCGAACAGGCGGCCGAGCTCGTCGGCCACCGGTGCGATCTTGCGGAACAGGTCGTGCATCGCCCGCTGCTGGCTTTCGGTCATTGTTGAGTCGGACAAACCCTGTCGGTCCTTCGATTCCGGAACATATCCCCCGAGCCACATCAGGTCCGGGTTACCTTCGGTCTGGGGACCGTCGGGGGCCATGGAACAGGGCGAGACGGAGGAGGACTTCATGAAGGACGCCCTCGCGATCCACCGCTGGCTCCTCGCACACCAGGTCCATCATGAGATCGTACGCCTTCCGCGCCCCATGACTTGCGCGGAGGAACTGCCGGAGACGGTCCGCGCGGAGCCCGGGCGGTGCGTCGTGGTCACCGTGTTCGACGTCGCCACCAGGATCGGCAGCGAGGTCGTCGTCGCCGTCGTCGCCACCGCGGCGAACCCGCCCCAGCCCGGCGTCGTCGGGGGCCTGCTGGGCGCCCGCCAGGTGCGGCCGGCGCCGGCCTTCCTGGTCAACTCGGCCACCGACTACACCGACGGGCTCGTCTGCCCGCTGCTGCTGCCGGAGTCGCTTCCGGTGCTCATCGACGACCGGCTCGTCGCCGACGACATGGCGGTCTTCACCGCCACCGGCGAACGGCACACCGCGCTCTGTCTTCGTGCGCTCGACCTGCTGAATCTCCTCACCGGCAAGACCGTCGACCTGCGTACGCCCCGACCACGGGGAACACGCGAGGCGGTCGCGCCGCGGCACTGAACCCGTACCATTGCGGGCGTGCGCCGTCGTACCCCAGCTCTGGCATGCGTGTGATCCGTAAGATCGCGCTGCTCGCCGTGATGTCCGTCGCGTCGCTCGCCCCCATGGTGGCGGCGGCGCCGAACTCTGCTGCCACGGTGGAGGCGGCGCGGGAGACGCTCTCGGTCTCCATCACGTCGATCACGCCACAGGTGACGCGCAGCCCGACCGACGAGATCAAGTTCACCGGCACGGTCCGCAACGACACCGGAACCGCGCTCGGCCCCCTCCGCGTACGCCTGCGCTACACCAGCGAGCGTTTCTACGACCGCGCCTCCATGGCGGCGTACCAGAGCGACCAGAACAACGCCACGCTGCCCGGAAACGTCTCCCGCACCTCGGCCATGGACATCCCGGCCCTGGCCGTCGGCGGGCAGGCCACCTGGACGTTCACGGCGACCCCGATCCAGCTGGGCTACCGCGCGTTCGGCGTCTACCGGATCGCCGTCGACGTCTCCCAGAACGAAGTGCCGATCTCGGCGCAGCGCACGTTCCTCACCTATGCCCCGCCCACCACGCCGAAGCTGCCGCGCAACAAGCTGGCCGTCGCCCTGCCCGTCATCGACCAGCCCCACCGGGGCTCCGACGAGACGTTGTTCGTCGACGACAAGCTGAGCCAGTCGCTCAGCGGCAAGGGCCGCCTGGCCGACCTGGCCCGCATCGCGCAGACGGCGCCGAAGAGCGTCACCTGGTTCGTCGAGCCGTCGCTGCTCGACGACCTGAAGGCGATGACCAAGGGCTACCACGTCAAGACCAAGAACGGCACAGAAGGCAAACCGGCCAACGACACCGCCGGCACCTGGCTGTCCACCATGAGCACGGCGCTGGCCTCCTCCCCCGTCATCGCCACCCCCTACGGCGACCCCGACGTGGCGGCGCTGGCCCACCAGGGGCTCGACGCGCAGCCCGGCCGGGCGATCGAGCTCGGCGGCCAGACCGCCCGGGCGCTGCTCAACCGCAACGCGCAGACCTCGATCAACTGGCCCCCGGCGGGCGTGCTCGACGCCGACGCGCTCGACCTGCTCTCGGTCAGCCCCGGCAAGGTCACCACCGTCCTGCTCAACTCCACCAACCTGCCGCCGCAGCCGCCCGTCGCCCACACGCCCGACGCCGTCGCCACCCTCGACAGCGTCGCCGGGCCGATCAAGGCGCTGGTCGCCGACGCCGAGCTGAGCCGGCTGTTCGAGCCGACCGCGCCCACGACGGTCCTGCTCAGCACGCAGCGCTTCATCGCCGAGACCGCGATGATCGCCGCCGAGGCCGGGCAGGTAGAGCCGCGGTCGCTGGTGGTCGCGCCGTCGCGCCGCTGGGACCCCAACCCGACGCTGGTCACCAGCCTGCTGAAGACCGCGGAGAAGCTGCCGTGGCTCTCGCTGACCAAACTCGACTCGATCAAGCCGAGCAAGACGGCCACGCCGCGGGCCGGGCTCACCTACACCGAGCAGGACCGCAAGGAGGAGCTGAGCGCCAAGTACCTGGCCCCCGTCAAGGAGGTCGCCACGCAGGCGCAGCTCACCGCCTCCGTCACCGCCTCCGTCGCCGGGACCAGGACGCCCTCGGCCTTCGACGCCGCGGTGCTCAGGCTCACCTCGTCGGCCTGGCGCAACAACACCCGCGCCGGCCGCGCGGTGACCAAGCTCGTCGGCACGGCCGTGGACGAGCGCATCGACAAGATCCAGATCACCGACGCGCCGCGCACTCTGGCCGGCAGCAACGGCGTGGTGCCCATCAGCGTGAAGAACTCGCTCGACAAGTCGGTCACCCTGCACATCGACGTCAAGTCCAACGACCGCGGGCGGCTGCAGATCCAGCCCGTGCCGCCGGAGCCGCTGGTGATCGGCGGCAACCAGAGCGGCACGCTGCAGGTGAAGATGAACGCCACCACCAGCGGCGACGCCACCGTCACCGTGCAGCTGCGCACGATCGACGGCCTGCCCTACGGCAAGCCGGAGCGACTGACCATCCGCACCACCGGCTACACCGGCATCGCCCTGGTCATCGTGGGCGCCGCGCTGACGGTGATGCTCGCCGCCGTCGTGACGCGGATCCTGCGCCGCCGGTCCGAGCGACGGCTCGCGCGAGCGGGCAAATCCCGGGAGAGTGAGACCGTATGAGCCGCATGCTGCGGGCCAGCGCCATCATGGCGGCGGGCACGATGGTGTCCAGGGTCACCGGGTTCGCCCGCACGATGGTGCTGGCCTACGCCATCGGCACCGCGGCGCTGGGCGACTCCTACAACGCGGCCTACGCGATCCCGTACAGCATTCTCGACCTGCTGCTGCTCGGCGTGCTGAGCAGCGTCGTGGTGCCGATGATCGTCCGGGCGCAGCAGCACGACCCCGACGGCGGCCGGGCCTACGAACAGCGGCTGCTGACGCTGGCCACCGCCGTGCTGGTCGTGGTGGCCGCGGTGGCCGTGCTGGGCGCGCCGCTGCTCATCGACCTCTACACCGACTGGGACCGCGGCAGCATCAAGTTCGAGACCGGGGTCATGCTGGCCCGGTTCATCCTGCCGCAGCTCGCCTTCTTCGGCATCGGCGCGGTCGCCGGCGCCATCCTGAACACCCGCGACCGCTACGGCGCTCCCATGTGGGCGCCGGTGCTCAACAACCTGGTCGTCATCTGCGTGTTCGCGGCCTACGCCGTGGTCGGCAGCGGGTCCGACATCGAGGCGGTCACCACCGGCGACCTCGCGCTGCTCGGTCTCGGCACCACGGCGGGCATCGTCGCCCAGGCGGTGGTGCTGATCGTCGCGCTCAAGCGGGTGGGGTTCTCGTTCGTGCCGCGCTTCGACGTGCGCAACGCCCGGCTGGGCGAGATGGGCAGGGCGGGGGTCTGGACCATCGGCTACGTGGTGGTCACCCAGCTCGGGTTCATGCTGACGACCAACCTGGCCAGCTCGGCGGGCAACGAGGTGGCCGGCCACGGCATCAGCCCGTACACGCTGGCGTTCCAGCTCTTCCAGCTTCCGTACGGGATCATCGGCGTGTCGGTGATCACGGCGATGCTGCCCCGGATGAGCCGGGCGGTGGGCGAGGGCCGGCTCGACGACGTGCGCAGCGAGTTCGGGTCGAGCGTGCGGCTCATCTGCTCCTTCATGGTGCCGGTCTCGCTGCTGCTGATGGTGCTCGGCCCGGCGATCACCGTGCCGATCTACGGCCACGGCGCCAACAGCGTCGCCGACGCCGTCTACATCGGGAACGTGTTGCAGGTCTACGGCCTGGCGCTGGTGCCGTTCGCGGTGTTCCAGCTCCTGCTGCGGGTGTTCTACAGCTTCGGCGACACCCGTACGCCGGTGTTCGTGGGGGCCGGCACGACCGCGGTCAACGCGCTGCTCATGGTGATCTTCTTCGTGCTGCTGCCCGCCCGCTACGCGGTGATGGGGCTGGCGCTGGCGTACGCCGTCGCGTACGGGCTGGGCGCGGTCCTGGCCTGGACGCTGGCCAGCCGCCGCGTCCAGGGCCTGGGCGGCTGGACCATCGGCACGGCGCTGACCAGGATGTACCTGGCCTCGCTGCCCACGGCCGTGCTGGGGCTGCTCACGGTCTGGGTGGTCACTCAGCTGTTCGGTGGTCTGGGTTTCGTCAACTCGCTGATTGTCCTGGCCGTGGGTGGTGGGCTGGGACTGTTGCTCTATCTCGCCGTCGCCCACAGGATGCGCATAGCGGAGGTCAACTCACTCGTTGGTATGGTCGCCAGACGCGTAGGTCGGTAGTAATTGGGAAATCCGGCATATGGACGGACTTGACCACGACGGCTGACGAGTTTCCCGTTGGCAAAGAACGCGGGCGGAATCGACTCGGCACTACCATGGTGCCCGACACGCGCGAATGGAAGCAGGAGGGGCGTGGGCGGATCCACCCGGCATAGCGTGCCTACGTGGGACACCACCACGCAGGTGAGTCGAGTCATGAGCACGCCCGATCGGCCTAGCGGAGAGAGCCTGTGAGCACGTCGGCCGTGGAACCCGGCACCCGACTGGCCGAGCGCTTCCGGCTGGAGGACCGCGTCAGCGAGTCCGACGGCGCGACCCTGTGGAAGGCGATCGACGAGATCCTCGCGCGCCCGGTGGCGGTGCACACGTTCGATCCCGACTTCCCGCGCGTGCACGAGGTCGTCACCGCCGCCCGCGCCGCGAGCCGGCTCACCGACCCGCGCCTGACGCAGGTGTTCGACGCCGGCGAGGACGACAAGCACTCCTACGTGGTCAGCGAGTGGGTCACCGGCGAGACGCTGACCGACCTGCTCGCCGCCGGCCCGCTGGAGCCCGACCGCGCGGCCGGCCTGGTGGCCGAGGCCGCCGAGGCGCTGGCGCACGCTCACGAGGCCAAGCTCTACCACCTGTGCCTGCGCCCGTCCCACCTGGTCTGGACGACGGGCAACACGGTCAAGGTGCTCGGCGTGGCCGTCGACGCCGCGCTGTCCGGGCTCACCACCGACCAGCCCGCCCTCGACGACGCCGAAGGGCTGGGCAGGCTGCTGTACGCCGGCCTGACCGGCCACTGGCCCGGCGACGAGGAGGAGGGCGGCCTGCCCGCCGCTCCCATGATCGACGGGCACTTCTGCTCGCCGCGGCAGGTCACCGCCGGCGTCCCGAACTACCTGGACACCGTCACGGTCCGCGCCTGCCTTCCCGAGTCGCGCAAGGGGCAGGGCGCGCTGTCGAGCCCGTCCGAGGTCGCCGAGGCGCTGGCCGACGTGGCCCGGCCCATGCCGATCGCCATTTCCTACCCCTCGACGCCGGCGGTCGCCTCCGCCTCGCACACCGAGGGCCTCGACGTCGCCCACCGGCAGCAGCGCACCATGCCGCCACCGCCGCCCGTGCCGCGCCGGCCGCCCAGCCAGAGCGGCGGCAGCGTGCTCAACCGGGTGCTGATGACGCTGGTGGTGCTGCTGGTCATCGCCGCCGTGGGCGTCGGCGCCTGGACGATCGGCCGCAGCCTCGGCAGCCCCGCCACCCCGGAGGCGTCGGTCAGCCCGACCACCGGCAAGTCCTCCGCCTCGGCCTCGGCCCAGGCCGTCAAGGCCGACAAGGCCAAGGGCTTCGACCCGCTCGGCGACGACGGCGACGAGAAGTCCGACATCGCCGAGCTGGCCATCGACGGCAAGCCCAGCACGGCCTGGACGACCCAGAGCTACGGCAACGCCGAGCTGGGAAACCTCAAGAAGGGCGTCGGCCTGCTGCTCGACATGGGCAAGTCCATGCAGATCAGCGACGTGGTGGCTACGCTGGGCAAGGCCGGCGGCGCGAGCGTCGAGCTGAAGGTCGGCGACTCCCCCGAGCTCGGCTCGCTCAAGACCGTGGCGACCGAGAAGAGCGCCTCGGGCAAGACCACCCTGACCCCCGACGACCCGGCAAGCGGTCGGTACGTTTTGATCTGGTTTACGCGCGTTCCGGCAGATGCGGGCCAGTTTCGTGGCACCATCTATGAAGTAGTGGTGCATTCTCCCGGATCGGCATAAATCAGGAATCTCTCTTGTGAACTCCCCACCCGAGACACCCTCACCAGCGGAGCGGCCGGCGATCACAGACGCCGAGCTGCTCACCGCGCACATCAACGGGGATCCACACGCGTTCAGCGAGATCGTCAAAAGGCACCGTGACCGCATGTGGGCGGTCGCGCTGCGTACTCTCGGTGACCCTGACGAGGCGGCGGACGCCGTTCAGGACGCGTTCGTCTCCGCATATCGCAAGGCCGCCTCGTTCCGAGGTGAGGCGGCCGTCACCACCTGGCTCCACCGCATCGTCGTCAACGCCTGCCTCGACCGGATGCGGCGCAAGTCCGTCCGTCCGGTGGCCGACGACGAACTGATCGAGGCCGCCGAGCGGGACAGCCCGCTCCCCGACCAGACCGTCGAGCGCGAGGTCTCGATGGAGGTTTCGGCCGCTCTGAAACTGCTGCCCGCCGACCAGCGGGCGGCTCTCGTGCTCGTGGACATGATGGGGTATTCCGTCGAAGACGCAGCTCAGGTGCTTCAGGTGCCCAGCGGCACCGTGAAGAGCAGATGCGCGCGGGGTCGCGCGAAACTTGCCCCAATTCTTTCGCATCTGCGGAACCGTTCGGACCTCAATCGCGTCTCATCCGCGAAGGGAGCAGAACTTCGTGACGGGTGATACGCACTACGATCTTGAGGTCCTGGCCGAGCTGGCAGAGGATCTCTTGGACGCCGCGACGGCACGCCGGGTCCGCGAGCATCTCGCGGTCTGCGACCCCTGTGGGGAGCTCCTGGCAGACCTGGCGGCGGTTCGCGAGGTGCTCGCGGCGACCCCAACACCGGCCATGCCGATGGGCGTCGCACTGCGCATCGACAAGGCGCTGGCCGCCGAGGCGGAGTCCCGCCGCGGGGGCGTCGACCTCGTGGAGGCACCGGACTGGGACAGGCTCATGCGGGACTCCCCGTGGGAGCAGCCGGCGGCGGAGACGCCCGAGCCGGTACGTCTCGGGGTGGTCTCCGACGACGGCACGATCGTCCCGGCCCGGACCAGGTCGGTACGGCGGCGCAGGTGGGCCATGCCCGCCGTGGCGGCGTCGGCGGCGGCCGCGGTGGTGGTCGGCACGCTGGCGGTCTCGGGCGGGTTGCTGGCCGGCGGGGACGGACCGGGCGGTTCGTCCGGGCCCACGGTGGCGCAGCCCGCGACGCCGTCGAAGCCTCATCTGCGGGCGAGGGCCTACGCGCTGACCGACAGCAACTACAACTACAGCGACCGGGAGCTGCGCCAGCCGCTGCTCGGGTACTTCGGCGCCGCTCCGGCCCTCGAAGGCCCCACGGACACCGCCAGGGTCGACCGATGCGTCGGCAAGGTGGCCGCCCGTTCGAAGCTGAAGACGTTCGCGGTCGACCAGGGCCAGTACAACGGCCAGGAGGCGCTGATCGTGGCCTCCTGGAAGGACCAGGCCGCCAAGAAGCTGCGCATCGACATCGTCGACCCGTTCAACTGCAAGAACCTGCGCAAGCCCACATTGGGCCGCTGGTAATCGAAAGCCCACGTCAGAGCCCGCTTCGGCGGGCTCTTTCGTTTTGCGGGCAGGGCCGGGAATCAGCGCGGCCTAGGATCTGTTGAGCCCGAAGCAAACAGCAGACGAGGAAGGCGTGGGAGCGTTGAGCGACGTTCGTAACGTGATCATCATTGGGTCGGGCCCTGCGGGCTACACCGCGGCCGTCTACTCCGCGCGCGCCGAACTCAAGCCGCTGGTCTTCGAGGGCTCCGTGACGGCGGGCGGTGCGCTCATGAACACCACCGACGTGGAGAACTTCCCCGGTTTCCCCGACGGCATCATGGGCCCCGACCTGATGGACAACCTGCGCAAGCAGGCCGAGCGCTTCGGCGCCGAGCTGGTGGCCGACGACGTGGTCGAGGTCGACCTGGAGGCCAACCCCAAGGTCGTCAAGACCCACACCGACACCTACTACGCCAAGTCGGTGATCCTGGCCATGGGCTCGGGCTACCGCGAGCTCGGCCTGGAGAACGAGAAGCGCCTGTCCGGCCACGGCGTGTCCTGGTGCGCCACCTGCGACGGCTTCTTCTTCCGCAACAAGGACATCGTGGTCGTGGGCGGCGGCGACACCGCCATGGAGGAGGCGACGTTCCTGACCCGGTTCGGGCGCATGGTGACGGTCGTCCACCGCCGTGACGAGCTGCGCGCCAGCAAGATCATGCAGGAGCGCGCGTTCGCCAACGAGAAGATCCGGTTCGTCTGGGACTCCGAGGTCGTCGACGTGCTCGGCGACACCAAGGTCGAGGCGGTCAAGCTGCGCAACGTCAAGACCGGCGAGGAGTGCGAGCTGGCGACCGACGCGCTGTTCCTGGCCATCGGTCACGACCCGCGCACCGACCTGGTCAAGGGCCAGGTCGAGCTCGACGACGACGGGTACATCAAGGTCGCCTCGCCGTCGACCGCCACCAACATCGACGGCGTGTTCGCGGCCGGCGACGTCGTCGACCACACCTACCGCCAGGCCATCACCGCGGCCGGCACCGGCTGTGCCGCCTCGCTCGACTCCGAGCGCTGGCTGGCCAACAACGAGAAGTAAGGAGCGCACCGTGAAGGCAGTTACCGACGCCACGTTCGAGACCGAGGTCCTCAAGAGCGACAAGCCCGTGCTGGTCGACTTCTGGGCCGAGTGGTGCGGCCCGTGCCGTCAGGTCGCGCCCATCCTGCAGGAGATCGCGAACGAGCACGGCGACAAGCTTGAGATCGTCAAGCTGAACATCGACGAGAACCCCGAGGTTCCCCGCCAGTACGGCGTGCTCCAGATCCCCACGATGAACGTCTACAAGGGGGGCGAGGTCGTGAAGCAGATCATCGGCGCCAAGCCGAAGGCCATGCTGCTGCGCGAGCTCGACGGCATCATCTAGTCGCCCTCATGTGAGAGCCCCCTGCGGCGGTGCCCGCGGGGGGCTTCCGTTTGCCCTTCTTCGGCCCCCAAGAGCCGTCAGACGGGACGAAGGGCGCGCTCCGGGCTCATGGACCCCAGAAGGCGTTCGAGGGCCACCTCGACGTCCTCACGCCACGAGATGGCGCTCTTCAGCTCCAAACGCAGCCGCGGAAACCGCAAATGCGGTCGAACCGTCTTAAAACCCACAGAAAGCAAGTATTCAGCAGGAACTACACAACTAGGCTCTTCCCACTTCAGGTCGCCGAACGCCTCGATGGCTTTCACCCCGCGCCGGGTCAGATCCTTCGCCACGCCCTGGATCAGCATCCGGCCCAGCCCGCCGCCCGAGAACTCGGGGATGATGTGGGCCGTCATCAGCAGCACCGCGTCGGCGCTCACCGGCGAGGTGGGGAAGGCCAGCGAACGCGGGCTGTAGAGCGGCGGGCTGTAGAGGACGAACCCGGCCGGAACCCCGTCGACGTAGACGATTTTCCCGCAGCTCCCCCATTCCAGCAGCGTGCCGGAGATCCAGGCCTCCTTCTCCAGCCCGGAGTCGCCGGAATGGATGGCACGCTCGCCGCTGACGGGATCGAGCTCCCAGAACACGCACCGCCGGCAGCGGCGTGGCAGATCTTCGAGATTGTCCAGGGTTATGTTGACCAGCCGGCGCGACAACTACGGCCCCTATCGTCGACCCAGAAAAGCGCGCGAAAACCGCGTCCGTTGGTGGCATGGTAGCTCAGTGAAGATGCAGCCAGCGGATACCACGACGGTCGAGCCCGGTCACGAAGGACATGTCCGACTGGCGTAATCTGGTATTTCGGTCCGATATGACACCTAGGAGGTGGGCCGTGACGGAAGAGCTGGATCACGGTCAGACACCCGCGACCCAAGGGTCGCGCATCGACGCCTACGTCGACCGGTATGCCGCGCGAGCTACCGGGATGGTCGCCTCCGAGATCCGAGCTCTCTTCGCCGTCGCGTCGAGACCCGAGGTGGTCTCGCTCGCCGGCGGCATGCCGTACGTCACGGCGCTCCCCCTCGACATGGTCGGCGAGCTGGTCTCCGACCTGGTCACCACGCGCGGCACGGTCGCGCTGCAGTACGGTTCCGGCCAGGGCGACCCGCACCTGCGCGAGCAGATCTGCGACGTCATGCGGCTGGAGGGGATCGAGGCCGGGGCGAACGACGTCGTCGTCACCGTCGGTTCACAGCAGGCGCTCGACCTGATCACCCGGATCTTCATCGACCCGGGCGACGTCGTGCTCGCCGAAGGCCCCTCGTACGTCGGGGCCCTGGGGACGTTCTCCGCCTACCAGGCCAAAGTGGTCCACATTGCCATGGATGATCAGGGCATCGTGCCCGAATCGCTGGCGCAGACCATCTACGCGCTGGAGACCGCCGGAGCTCCCGTCAAGTTCCTCTACACGATCCCGACCTTCCAGAACCCGGCCGGCGTCACGCTCAACCTGGCCAGGCGGCAGCAGGTGCTCGACATCTGCCAGCGTGCCGGCATCCTCATCATCGAGGACAACCCGTACGGGCTGCTCGGCTTCGACGGCGAGCCCATGCGCGCCCTGCGTGCCGACAACCCCGACGGCGTGGTCTACCTGGGGTCGTTCTCCAAGACGCTCGCCCCCGGCTTCCGCGTCGGCTGGGCGCTCGCGCCGCACGCCATCCGCGACAAGCTGATCCTGGCCATGGAGTCGGCCGTGCTGTCGCACTCGGTGTTCACGCAGCTCGCCGTGGGCCAGTTCCTGGCCACGCAGCCGTGGCGGGAGCAGATCAAGTCCTTCAAGGAGCTCTACCGCGAGCGGCGCGACTCCATGCTGGACTCCCTGGAGGCCCTGATGCCGCCCGAGGTCACCTGGACCCGGCCGGCCGGCGGCTTCTTCGTCTGGGCGACCCTGCCCGAAGGGCTCGACTCCAAGGCGATCCTGCCGCGGGCCGTGGCCGAGCGGGTGGCGTTCGTGCCCGGCACCGGGTTCTTCTCCGACGGCAGCGGCGCCCGGCACATGCGACTGTCCTACTGCTTCCCCGAGCCCGACCGCATCCGCGAAGGCGTCCGGCGCCTGTCCGGGGTGATCGAGCAGGAGATGCAGCTCCGGGACATGTTCGGCACCGGCTCCGGTCCCGAGCGGGCCGGCGTTGACACGCCGGGGCCCGAACTGGCCTAGCTTTCCTCGGTACGGCCGGCGCTCCCCGGGGACGGGGACGCCGGCCGTACTCGTGTGCGGGCCTCACCTACACCATTCGCCGCCAGCCGCCGGTACGGTTGGACGCGTACGATCAGCGGAGGAGATGTGATGAGCGATCTGGGCCACGTGCTCGTGCTGGCCGGGGGCCTCTCCTATGAGCGGGAGGTGTCCCTGCGCTCCGGCCGCCGGGTGAGCGAGGTGCTGCGCGCCACGGGCATCGACGTGGAGGCCCGCGACACCGACGCCTCCCTCGTGCCCGCCATCCTCGCCGACCCGCCCGAGGCGGTGTTCGTCACCCTCCACGGCGGCGCGGGCGAGGACGGCGCGATCCGTTCCGTGCTCGAACTCCTCGACGTGCCCTACGTCGGCGCCGGCCCCGACGCCTGCCGCGTGGCCTTCGACAAGCCCACCGCCAAGGCCGTCGTGCGCTCGGTCGGCCTGCGCACCCCCGAGTCCGTCACCCTCCCCAGGGAGACCTTCCACGACCTCGGCGCCACCGTCGTGCTCGGCCGCATCATCGACCGGCTCGGCCTTCCCCTGTTCGTCAAGCCCGCCCGCGGCGGCTCGGCGCTCGGCGCGTCCATCGTCCGCACGGCCGAAGAGCTGCCCGCCGCCATGGTCGGCTGCTTCGCCTACGGCGACACCGCCCTCATCGAGCGGTACGTCGAGGGCGTCGAGGTGTCGGTCTCGGTCGTCGACCTCGGCGAGGGGCCGGTGGCGCTGCCGGCCGTGGAGATCGTCCCCGACGCCGGCGTCTACGACTACGCCGCCCGATACACCGCCGGGCACACCGAGTTCTTCGCCCCCGCCCGCCTCTCCGCGGCCGCCGCCGAAGCCTGCGCCCGGATGGCCGTGACGGCGCACACGGCGTTGGGGCTGCGGGACATCTCCCGCACCGACCTGATCGTGGACGTGTCCGACGACCCGCACTTCCTTGAGGTGAACGTGGCGCCGGGGATGACGGAGACGTCGCTGCTGCCGATGGCGGCGGAGGCAGCGGGGCGCGACCTCGGCGACCTCTGCCGCACCCTCCTCCAAAACGCCGCCCACCGCCCCCGCCCCTAACCCTTTCCTGACCCGCTCCTCCTACGGCGGCTGTTCTCCTCCGCCGCCGCGGCAACCGTTCTTCTCCGCCGCACGGCTGCTGTTCTCCTCAGCCGTGCGGCTGCTGTTCTTCTCAGCCGTGCGGCTGCTGCCTTCTTGTCGTGCCGCGGGGGCCACCCGTTGCCCGCGGCCCGACAGCCCCCTTGGCCCGTCAGGCGATGACCGCTCCCGTCTTCGCACGACGGCTGCTCCCTCGCCCCTTGTGCGACGGCCTCCCCTCGTCTACCAGGCGACCACCGCTCTCTGGTCCCCCGCGCGGCGCCTCCCGTGATCCGCCGCACGACAACTCTCTTCGTCCGTCAGTCGACCACCGCTCGCGTGCACCGCATGATGCTGCTCCTGCCCCCCGCTCGGCGCCTCCCCTCGCCCGCCGCACGACAGCGCGCCTGGCCGCCGGGCAACCACCGTTCTCGTTCCCGCACGGCTGGTGCTACTGCCCTTCGTGCGGCGCCTCACCTTGCCCGCCGCACGACAGCTCCCCCTGACCGCCGGGCAACCACCGCTCCCGCCCTCCGGCGCGGCTGCTGCCTCTGTTTCCCTTGCGGCTCCTACCGCCATCCGCCGTACGACAGCCCTCCTTGGCCGCCTGGCCATGACCGCTTTCGTCCGTGGTGCGACGGCTCTCCTGTACTCAGGCGATGACCACTCTTCCTGTCACGCGGCTGCTGCTGCCTTCTCCACGCGGCCAGCCCACCTCTTCCCCTGCAGCGGCCGCTCCTCCACCCCTTAGCACGGCAGCTCCTTCACTTCCCCGCGTGAGCCCTCCACCTTCCCGTCTCTCGCTCCGAATCCGGCCCTGATTCCTCGTCTCTCCTCTCCGCTCCTGTCTCCATCTCTTGCTTGAGACGAGCTCTTATCTCCTCACCCGCCCACCTTCGAAGTCGGCCTCTCCCCTCCCTTCCAGGGATGCCTTCGGCAGCGCGTCACCCGCCTCTGCACCGGAGCCCTGTAACCAACGCCTTTCCTGGGCGCGTCTTCTGAACGCGCTCCTCCCACGCCGCCTCGCTCCCCGTCTCCCGTCGCACTCCCCTGACCGCTGCTCGCCACCGCGCCCTCAGCCGCCCGCGTCTGAGCACCTCGCCCATCGCACGTCCTTCAGCGCGCCTCTCCTGGGCGCCTGTCACTAACTACCTTCACCGCACTTCTCTCAAGACGTCTCCCCCACGGCGCGTCACCGCTTCTCTCGCGGTAGGAATCTCCTCCACGCCGCTCATGACGCGCCGCTCCCTGCCCGTCCATCAGTGACCGTCTTTCGGCGCACCCCTCAAGACCTCCACCCCCAGCACGCCACCGCTTCCCTCAGGGCGCCTGCCTGCTGGTCGCTGGTCATCAGCGCTGCCCCCAAACTGTCCGTCGCCGAGCGACTCCCGCTGACACCTCGCCGCGCATCCACTTCAGGACGCTCTCCTCGCCCACCCCCTCGTCCAGGGCTCTTCAGCGTGTGTCTCTCCACCCCCTGCTGGCACCTGTGTCGACGTTTCCCGTCTCGCGCGCCGGACTTGAAGGCCTGCTTCCCCTGTGCTCTGCTACACCGGAGCCGCATGCCTCGGCGCCACCGCTCTTTCCTCCCTCCCCACAGGCCACCCCCACTCCCCGACGGGGCGGCCCCGCCTTCCTTTCGATGCCTCGACTGGTTGCAGCCGCTAACTCATGGACAGCAGCTGTGGATCCTTTGGCGGACACCGTCGACCTCCCCGGCGTGCCAACCGCCGCCATGTCGCACAGGCGGCCGGTTGAACCCGCACTGCGCCAGAACCCCTGACAACGGCCACCGGATGAAGCATCAGCGCGACGCCGACGGGAGACATCACCGCCAACGACTCACGAGGTATCCGCGAGAACCACCCCGGCGGCCCCGCCCCTCACAGCCTCCGCCCAAGCGCCTTGCATAGCCTTACGGTGTGCCGATCAATCCCGCCCACCCGAAGAGCTTCGCCAGCGACAACCACGCCGGCGTGCACCCAGACATCCTCAACGCCATGACCGCCGCCAACCAGGGAGACGCCCCCGCCTACGGCGATGACACCTGGACCTCGACCTTCGAGCACAAAATCAAGGAAACGTTCGGCCCCGGAGCGGAAGGCTTCGCCGTACTCAACGGGGCCGGCGCCAACATGGTCGGCCTGGCTCTCATGCTCGGCCGCTACGACGCCGTCCTCTGCGCCGACACCGCCCACATCGCCACCCACGAAACGGGCGCTGCGGAACGCCTCCTGGGCGTGAAGCTCCGAACCATCCCCACCCCTCAGGGCAAGCTCCACCCGGATGACATCAAGGCCCATCTCCATCTCATCGGCCAGCACCACGAGCCTCAACCGACGGTCGTCTCCATCTCCCAGGTGACCGAGTTGGGCACCTGCTACTCCCCCGCCGAGATCGCCGCCCTGGCCGAAACGGCCCACGCCTCCGGCCTACGCCTCCACGTGGACGGCGCCCGCCTCGCCAACGCCGCCGCCCACCTGGACTGCTCCCTGAAAGCCATCACCACGGACGTAGGCGTGGACGTCTTCAGCTTCGGCGGCACCAAGAACGGCGCCATGGCCGCCGAAGCGGTGGTCGTCCTGGACCCGTCCCTGACGGACGCGGTCCCCTACCTTCGCCGCCAGTCGCTGCAGCTGGCCTCCAAGATGCGCTTCGTCTCAGCCCAGCTTTCCGCTCTCCTGACCGACGACCTCTGGCACCGCAATGCGTCCCACGCCAACCAGATGGCACTTCGTCTGGCGGACGGCCTCGCGGACGTCCCCGGCGTCACCCCCGCCTACCCCGTGGAGTCCAACGCCGTCTTCGCCACCCTCCCCCACGCGATCTCTGAATCCCTCCTGCAGAACTACCTCTTCCACTACTGGGACGAGATCGCCGGCACGGTCCGCTGGATGACCGCCTTCGACACCACCGAAGAACACGTGGACGACTTCCTGGCCGCCCTCCACAAGGCAGCCACCCCCTAGCCCTTCTCGGACACCGTTTCACGTGAAACACCGCCACCCGCCACGCTCCCCCGGCCGGAATCCCCCAGGCGTTTCACGTGAAACACGTTTACTCACCAATCCAGAACGGATGCCTAGGGCGTGGGACGTGAAGGGCCGCCCCCCGAGGCCCGACCCGAGAAGAGGTCGAGGCTGGACAGAACCCGCCAGGCGCGACCCCAGCCACGGGACTTCGACGCGAACGAAGCTGCCGAGCAATCACCACACAGCACTGAGCGAGCTACGCAAGAGCCGGGCAACCCAAGAAGCCGAAGAACCGAGCCGGCGGGACGAACCGAGAAGCCGGGGAGCCGCGCGAGCCGGGGAGCCGCGCGAGCCGGGGAGCCGCGCGAGCCGGGGAGCCGCGCGAGCCGGGGAGCCGCGCG